>DAOMPU010000139.1:0-6921 GCA_035444925.1 Terricaulis sp.
CCTGCCGCTGCAGGACATGGAATTCGTGCAATTCCACCCCACCGGCATTTATGGCTCGGGCTGCCTCATCACTGAAGGCGCGCGCGGGGAGGGCGGCTATCTCACCAATTCAAACGGCGAACGCTTCATGGAGCGCTACGCGCCCACCGTGAAGGATCTCGCGCCGCGCGACATGGTGAGCCGCGCTATGACCATCGAAATCCGCGAAGGCCGCGGCGTGGGGCCGAAGAAGGACCACATCCATCTGCACTTGGATCACCTCGATCCCAAGCTCTTGCATGAGCGCCTGCCGGGCATTTCCGAAAGCGCCAAGATTTTCGCCGGCGTCGATCTGACGCGCGAGCCGATCCCGGTGCTGCCCACGGTGCACTACAACATGGGCGGCATCCCCACGAATTATCACGGCGAGGTGCTCACCAAGGTGGGTGATGATCCGGACGCGATCGTGCCGGGGCTGATGGCTGTGGGCGAAGCGGCGTGCGTTTCGGTGCATGGCGCCAACCGGCTTGGCTCCAATTCGCTGATCGATCTCGTCGTGTTCGGCCGCGCCGTCGGCCTGCGTTGCGGCGAGAATTTGAAAGCCGGCGCGCGCCAAAGCGATCTGCCGAAGGATGCGGGCGAAGCGCACCTCGCGCGGTTTGACCGCTTCCGCAACGCGGCGGGTAGAAGCCGCACCTCGGAGCTGCGCCACGAAATGCAGGTGGCGATGCAGGAAACCTGCGCCGTCTATCGCGAAGGGCCGACGCTGCAGGAAGGCGTGCAGCGTATCGCCAAAGTCTATGCCAAGATCGGCGATATCGCGATCTCCGATCGCTCGCTGATCTGGAACACCGATCTGGCCGAAGCGATGGAATACGACAATCTGATCGCCCAAGCCGCCGTCACCGTGAACGGCGCGGCCAACCGCACGGAGAGCCGCGGCGCCCACGCGCGCGAGGATTTCCCCGAGCGCGATGACGTGAACTGGATGAAGCACACGCTGGCGTGGCTGGATATTCCAAGCGGCCAAGTAAAGATCGATTTCCGCCCGGTCCATTCGAACACGATGACGAACGAGATCGAGACGATCCCGCCGAAGAAGCGGGTGTATTAGCGCGCGTTGCGTCACGTCAGCCTTGACGGCTACGCCATAAGCGCACTTCATCGCCGTCAAGCCGCGCCGCGCGACTAGGGGAGAAAAACGCCATGGCTCAAATCGGTTATGTCTGCATTGGCGCCAATGATTTCGAGCGCGCGTGCGCGTTCTATGATACCTTGAGCGCCGAGCTTGGCGGCAAGCGCTTGTTTCCTACGCCGCAGGGGCAGATGTATCGCCTCGGCGCCGGCGCGATGATCATGGTGACGCGGCCTTATGACGGCGGCGCGGCCCATCCCGGCAACGGCACCATGCTGGCGATCAATGTCGATGCGAAAGAAGATGTGCCGCGCATCTATGAGAAAGCGCTTGAACTTGGCGCTGCGTGCGAAGGCAAGCCGGGCCCGCGCGCCAATTTCGGCGACTTCGCTTATTTCCGCGACACTGAGGGCAACAAGCTCGCGGTGTTTCACACCGGGCGTTAGTTAGCTGCCGAGCTCGCAAGCCAGGCCGTCGCCATCGGAATCATGGTGCGCGTAATAGCCAGGCGCGCCGCGCGAAGAGGGCGCGAGATTGACCGCGCGCGCGGCTTCGCAATGAGGCGCGGCCAGCATGTGCAACGCGGCTTTTTCCGCGGAGCCGAAGTAAAGCTTCAGCTCGTAAAAGTGAACGCCGCCAAGGCCGAGCGCGACGCCGCAAATTGCGGACATGAGCCAGCCGCCATCCTCGCGTTCGACGCGGGGGCGGCGCTGAAACAATGCGCTAAAGCGCGCGCGCAAATTGGCCAAGCGCTCGGCGCTGCCCGGCCCTTCGAGGCGCTGCAATTTGATCGCTGCGTCACCATCCATGCGCGCAAACTAGCAACGCAAGGTTGCCATTCCGCCCTGCATACTTGGTGAAATCGCGATTTACTCTTCTTGTTGCTTTTCCTGCTCAGGCGCGGGCTGGGGCTGTTGGTTGCGATCGCCTTGCGCGGCGCGGCGCAGGAAGTCGGTGATGGCGCCGCGGGCGCGTTCTTCCGGCTCTTGCGCCTGTTGGGGCTGCTCGGTTTGCGCGGGTTGCTGGCCCTCTGCGGCCGGTGTTTGCGTTTGCCCTTCCTGCGTCGCCGGCGCCGGCGTTTCGGCTTGATTGCCAAACAGCGCGCCGGCGATTTGCGAGAGCGGGTTATCCGGGTTCTCGCGCGCCTCGCGGGCGATGATGTTGCGCAATTCGTTCTGCACGATCTCTTCCACCGCCGGCTGGAAGCTGACGCGGCTCCACGGCCCGCTGACGCGGAAGGGGATGCCATAGCCTTGCGTGCTCGCGTCCCCGCCTTGGCCCTGCGCACTGGTCACGGCGCGCGGCTCCAGGCGCATATCGATCGATTGCGCGCCGATATCGACGATGCCCGCGCCGGTGAGGCGCACATACGGATTGAGCAGGCGCAGATCCTGCGTGGCCGCCTTGCCGTCGATCACCGCGAAGCTGGCCGCCATTTCCGCGAAATCGGTGGCATTGCCCTGGCCGTCGCCGCTGATGGCGCCGCCTTGCCCGCGCAGCGCCTGCACGGCGCGGCCCACTTGGGCGAGGTTCACGCCCTTCCATTGCCCGTCATTGAAATTGAACGAGGCATTGCCGCGCAGGCCGCGCATCAGAGCCGCTTGCGAGCCGCCCGTACCAACGAGAGACGCCGTCAGCCGCCCGCGCCCGACGATGGAGTCGAACCCGATCGCATCGCGCAGTAGCGTTTCGGCCTGCACGTTCTCGGCGTTCAGTTCCACCGCCACGCGCGGGATTGCGCCTGAGCCGTCGGCGATCAGCCGCGCCGTGCCCGCGCCGCCATAAAGCGAAATGCGCGTCAGCCGCGCATCGGCCGCGCCGCCCGCCACGCGCAGCGCCAGCGCCACGTTCTGAAAGCTCATGTTCTGGAAGCGCAAGCCCGCCAGGGTGAGATTGAGGTTGGCGTCCAGCGCGCGCAGGCCGCTGAGATCAAGCGGCGCCTGGCTCCAGGCCGTATCGGTGTTGACGCTCTCGCCGCCTTGCGCGGGGGCGGGCAGGTAGGGGTTCACATCAATCTCGCCGGCGCTGAGCGCGCCCTCGATGCGCAGCGGGCGGTCTTCGCGCGCCAGCAGAACCAGATTGCCGCGCGCCTCGATCGCGTCGAGCCGGAACGTCGCTTCGTTCAGCTCCGTGCGCTCGCCCGCATGCGCCATCTGGCCGTTGACGGCAAAGCGCCCAAAGCCGCCGCCTTCGCCCATCGGCGAGCCGATCCAGGCGAGCAGGCGGCGCACGCTTGCGCCGCTGGCTTCGATGCGCCCAGCCAGCGCGCCGCTTTCGACCTGAAAGGCGCCGTCGAATGCGGCGTTGATCGGGCCGGCGCGCACGTTCACCGAGAGCGGCGTCTCGCCTTTTTCCAGCATCGCGCGCGGCAGGCCAACTTCGCCGATCACGTCGAGCCGCTCGCCCCTGTAGTCGAACGCGGCGTTCAGCTGCGCGGGGCTATCGAGAGATTCAAGCGCCAAGCTCGCATCGACGTTTTCCAGCACCAAAGGCTCGCCCTCGGCGCCCTGGAAGGAAATCCGCCCGCGCGTGAGGCGCACATCGTCCAGCTGCAAATCTTCGATCGTGGCTTCGTTTTCGCCTTCGGTGTTTTCAGTGGGGAACGCCCAGTTCGGCGTCGCTTGCGCATCCGGGCCGGAGATCAGGCGCAAATCCGCGCCTTCGAAAATCAGTTGTCGCACTTGGATGTCGCCGCGCAGCAGCGGCATCAGCGCCACCGCGAACACGATTTTTTCCGCGGCGATAAACGGCGCGTCCTGCGGAAAGCCTTCGGGGTTCGAGAGCGAGGCGTCGTTTACCGAAAAGCCGAGCGCCGGCCAGAACGTCACGTCGATTTGATCGCCCAACACCAGCTCGCGCCCGGTGGCCGCTTCGATGCGCCGTTCCGCCTCGCGTGCGGCCAGCTCCTTCGGAAAAAAGACGACGAACAGCACCGCAGCCAGCACCAGCACGCCGATCAGGCCGCCGAGGCCGATTGCGATGGTTTTCCAGTTCAGCTTCATGCCGGCTCGCCTCTCATGCTCTTGCTGCAAATGTAGCCGCTCGTCATTCCGGGGCAATGCGCAGCATTCCCTGGGTTCCTGGCTCGCCGCTGTACGGCGCCCCGGAATGACGAAGGGATACAGGCTCTTTGCGTCATCTGCGCATTGGGATATGCCCCGGGGAGATGGGCAATTTCTTTTCCGCCATGTTCGAGGAAATGGGGCAGCGCCGGCGCCGGCTGCGCGCCGCTTTCGGCGATCGCGGCCAAGCCATTTTCGAGTTTCTGATCCTGGCGGGCCTGGCGCTCGGCTCTTTGGGGCTGTTGGTGCGCTTGTGGATGCCTGCCGCGGCGCCGTGGGGCTTCGCCATCCCGTTCGTGTTCGCCGCCGGCTTCCTTCTGATCGAGCGCCGCCGCCAGCGCGCGCGCGCGGCCGATCCTGAGTCTGAAACCGTACGCCGCAATTATGATTGGGCGGCGCTGCTTTGGTCGGTCGGGTGTGCGCTGGCGGGGGCGGCCGCATTCGTGATCGCGTGGGGCGCCGAGCCGCCGCCCGCGCCTGAAGAAGAAATCTGGACACCGCCAGAAAGCTCCGTCCCGGTCGATATCTCGCCTTGATCGGGCGCTGAACATTGCGTGCGCGTCATGAGCCGATGCGCGGGAGGGAAGTCGTGAATTCGAACCCGATCTCGGGCCTCATCCCACGCGGATCGCTGGGCCTGAAGCTTTTGCTGGTCTGCTTGCTGGTGTTTGCGATGGGCGTGCCGCTGCTTGTGGTGGGCGCGCTGGTGGGCGAGCGCCAAGAGCGCGCGCGCGAGGTCACCGCCGAATTGGGCGCCGCCGCCGGCGGGCCGCAAACCATTGGCGGGCCGATGCTGCTGGTGCCGTATCAGCGCGTGGTGGAAACCACCGACGATCAAGGCCGCACCCAGCGCCGCACCGATCGCGGCGCATACGTGGTGTTCGCCGCCACCGGCCAGGCGGAATCCACGCTCAGTGTGGAAGAGCGCCGCCGCGGCATCTATCGCGCCGCGATCTACAACGCCGACACCGGCTTCAGCGCCGCGTTTCAGCCCGCCGCCACGCTTGAGGATGTCGATCCGTCTTATCGTTTCGATTGGGCGCAGGCGCGCATCGTGATGTTCGTCTCCGACAGCCGCTCGATCCGCAACGCGCCGGTGCTGCGCTTCGCCAATGGCGCCACCGCGCCGATGGAGCCGATCTCCGACCTCTCGCTGGCTGCGCCTTCGTCGGATTATTCGCGCCCAGGCATGTTCTCGCGCCCCAGCACGCCGCTGCCCACCAATCTCGTCGCCTTCGCCGCGCCGGCGCCGTTCGATACGGCGCCCGCGGATTTCACGGTGGAGACGCGGCTTGAGCTCACCGGCGCGCAGCGTTTCGCCGTGGCCGCTTATGCGCAGGACACCACGCTCACCATGCGCGGGGATCGGCGCGATGCGCGCGCGGAAGGCTATTTCCAATCGGCCGAAGCGTTGCAGAGCGACGGGCAGGGGTTTGTCGTTTCCTGGCGCGCGCCCTTGGTGGCGCGCGGCATGGAGAAGGCGGCCGATCTCGCCAGCTTCAATCTCGGCCAGGCGGCGGGGCGCGATATGGCAGTGAGCTTTGTGGCCTCCGACGATGTGTACCAGGGCGTCGCCCGCGCGGTGCGCTATGGCATCATGTTCATCGGCATCGTCTTTCTGGCGGTGCTGATCTTCGAGGCCGTCTCCGGCCAGAAGGCGCACCCGGCGCAATACATCCTGGTCGGCCTCGCCCAGTGCGTGTTCTACCTCTTGTTGCTCTCGGTTACGGAGCTGATCGGCTTCACCGGCGCCTTCCTGATTGCGGCCGCCGCCACGGTGGCGCTGCTGGCTTATTATGCGGGCGCCTCGTTCAAGTCGGGCGCGGTGGGGCTCAAGGCGCTGGCGGGCCTCTCGGGTCTCTACCTCGCCATGTACGTGCTGATGACTTTGGAGGATTTCGCGTTGTTGGCGGGGTCGGTCGTAGCCTTCGCGGTGATCGCGGCCACCATGATCGCCACACGGCGGATCGATTGGTACGGCCGCAGCGCCAAACAGGGCGATTAGGACCATTCGCGCGCTTGACGAGGCTAGCGGCACTCGTCAGGTTCGCGGCCCATGGTCGAGCTCACTTTACCCAAGAATTCCAAGGTCAAAGCCGGCAAGCGCCACCCCGCCCCCGAGGGCGGAAAGCGCCTGCGCGAATTCAAGGTGTACCGCTACGATCCAGAGAGCGGCGAGAATCCGAGCTGGGATATCTACCAGGTCGATCTCGATGCGTGCGGCCCGATGGTGCTCGATGCGCTGATCGCCATCAAAGACAAAACCGATTCCTCGCTCACCTTCCGCCGCTCCTGTCGCGAAGGCGTGTGCGGCTCGTGCGCAATGAACATTGCCGGGCGCAACACTTTGGCCTGCACCAAGGGCATGGATGAGCTGCCGCCCGGCGCGATCACCGTTTCGCCGCTGCCGCATCAGCCGGTGCTGAAAGATCTGGTGCCCGATCTCACCAATTTCACCGCGCAATACGCCGCGATCCAGCCCTATCTGCAAACCGAAACGCCCGAGCCGGCGGCGGAATGGCGCCAAAGCCCGGAAGAGCGCGCCAAGCTCGATGGCCTTTATGAGTGCATCCTGTGCGCCTGCTGCTCGACCGCTTGCCCCTCTTATTGGTGGAACGCCGATCGCTTCTACGGCCCGGCCGCGCTGCTGCAGGCCTATCGCTGGATCGCCGACAGCCGCGATGAAAACCAGGGCGAGCGGCTCGACGCGCTGGAAGATCCCTTCAAGCTCTATCGCTGCCACAC
>DAOMPU010000140.1:0-6917 GCA_035444925.1 Terricaulis sp.
CCCAGCTTCAGCATTTTCGCCGGCGTGTCGGCGATTTGAAACATCGGCCCGGTGGCGCGGTTCACGCCCTTATCGGTCGCTTGCGCGGAGAGCACGACGGCGACCAGCAGCGTGTAGGGATTGGTGTATTCCAGCTCGGTTTTCGGATCGGGGCGCACTTCGGCCAGGCGCGCGTAGAGCGTTTCCGCCTGCGCTTTGGTCAATCGTTTGCCCACCTGCCGATTCCTCTTTGGCGGCGCCGCGCCGCGCGTTAGGTGTAGCGCCATGCAAGCCCGCTGGGAACGCGCCCCCGCGCCGCCGATCATGCACGGCGCGCTTTACATGGATGCAGAGCTGCGCCCCTTCCGCAGCCTGAGCGCGAGCGGCTTCAAGCTCGTGTTCGGCGTGCTGGTGGCGATGAACCTCGGCATGGCCGCGTACATGATCGCGCATGGCGCGCTGCTGGTGCTGCCGTTTTTGGGGCTGGATGTGCTGGCGGTGTGGCTGGCGTTCCGCTGGAATTACCGCGCGGCGCGGCGCGCGGAATATGTGCGCGTGGGGCCTGAGCAGGTGCATATCGCCAGCGTGGACGGCGCCGGGCGGGCGATGCATTGGGTGATCAACCCGATGTGGGCGCGCGTGGTGCGCGGGGAGGGGCCCGGTGTGGTGATCCGCGCGCAGGCCGATCAGATGCGCGTGGGCGCGTTCTTATCGCCCAAGGAATGCGCCAGCTTCGCCGATGCGCTGAGCGCGGCGCTCGCGCGCGCGAAACGCGGCGGCTAAAGCCCAAGCACGTCGCGCATCGAATAAAGCCCCGGCGGCTTTTGCGCCGCCCACAGCGCCGCCGCCAGCGCGCCATCGGCGAACACCGCGCGGTCGAGCGCTTGGTGGGAAAGCGTCAGCACTTCGCGCTCGGCGCCGAAGCGCACGTCATGCTCGCCCACGATGCCGCCCGCGCGGATCACGGAAAAGCCGATGGCGCCTTCCGCGCGCGGGCCGGTGACGCCGTCATAAGGCGCGCTGCGCACGTCTTTCAGCGTTTTGCCGCGGCCCTTGGCGGCGGCTTCGCCCAGCAGCAGCGCGGTGCCGGAAGGCGCGTCCACCTTGCGGCGATGATGCGCCTCGGTGATCTCGATGTCCCATGCGGGGCCAAGCTTGCTCGCCGCTTGCTCCACCAACGCCGCCAGCAGCGTCACGCCCAGGCTGAAATTGCCGGCGCGCACGATGGCGAGGCGGCGGCCATGCGCGTCCACCGCTTTTTCTTGCGCCGGCGTGAAGCCGGTGGTGCCGATGATCGCCGCGCGGGTTTGCGTTGCAGTGAGCGCTTCAAGCGCCGCGAGCGTGGCGTCGGGCGTGGTGAAATCGATCCAGACGTCGGCTTTTGAAGCCGCCGCGCTGGCGGATTCGGTGCTCACGATTCCCAGTGCCGCAACGCCGCCCAGCGTGCCGAGATCGGCGCCGAGCGCGGGGCTCTCGCGCCGCTCGCTGGCGCCGGCGATGGAAAAGCGCGTGTCCTGCGCGGCGGCGGCGATCAGCGCCCGCCCCATCCGGCCGCCCGCGCCGGCGATGGCGATGGAAAGTGTCATGCCGCTGTTGTGGCGCGGAGAGGGGGGAAGCTCAATCTCAGAAATCCCTTCTCCCCCGCGAGGGGGAGAAGGTGGCCGAAGGCCGGATGAGGGGGCGGGGTTCAGGATAGAGCGCCGCGTTGAAGCTTGCGCCTCATCCTGACGCTCGCCCTCTCACCCGCTGCAAGCAAGCTTGCGAGGACCTCTCCCCCTCGCGGGGGAGAGGTGTGAGAGGTTCGCGCGGGCCGGCAACTACCGCGCCGGCCCGTCCCCCGCGATCCCTTCGAAGAAGCTTTTGACCTGCGCGAAAAAGCCTTGCGTCTGCGGGTGGCTTTCCTCGCAGCAATCCTTGGCGAATTCTTCCAGCAGTTTGCGCTGCTTGGCGGTGAGGTTCACCGGCGTTTCCACCAAGAGCTCGACGTGCAGGTCGCCGCGCTCTTTGCCGCGCAGCTGCGACATGCCTTTGCCCTTGATGCGGAAGCGCCGCCCGGTTTGCGCGCCGGCGGGGATCGTCACCTTCGCGCGTTCGCCGTCGATGGTGGGGATTTCCATTTCCCCGCCGAGGGCGGCTTTGCACATCGGCGCGGGCGCGCGGCAGTAAAGATCGGGGCCGTCGCGCTCAAACAACGCGTGCGGGCGCACCGAGAGGAAAAGATAAAGATCGCCCGGCGGGCCGTTGCGCAGGCCCGCATCTCCCTTGCCGGAAAGGCGGATGCTTTGGCCGTCTTCAATGCCGGCGGGGATGGTCACGCGCAGGCGCTCCTCCACGCGCGAAAGGCCGCGCCCGCCGCAGGATTTGCAGGGATTTTTGATCGCCTGGCCGCGGCCGTGGCAGGCAGGGCAGGTGCGCACGATGCGGAACATGCCCTGGCTGGCGCGCACTTGGCCTGCGCCTTGGCAGGTGGGGCAGGTTTCGAGCGGCGCGCCGCCTTCCGAGCCCGAGCCGTTGCACGGCGCGCACGCCTGCGCGCGCGGCACGACAATCTCGCGCTCCATGCCGCGGAAGGCTTGCTCCAGCGTGATCTCAACATCGTAGCGCAGGTCGGCGCCGCGTTCGGGGCCGTTGCGCGGGCCGCCGCGGCCGCGCGCGAACATATCCTCGAAGCCGCCGCCGAAAATCTCGTTGAAGAGATCGGAGAAATCGCCTGCGCCGCCGCCGCCGAAGCCGCCAGGCCCGCGCCCGCCGCCGTTCTGGAACGCGGCGTGGCCGTAGCGATCATAAGTGGCGCGCTTTTCGGGATCGGAGAGCACCGAATAGGCCTCGCCGATCTCCTTGAACTTATCCTCGGAGACCTTGCAGCCCGGGTTTTGATCCGGGTGCAGCTTCATGGCGAGCTTGCGGAATGCGGATTTGATCGCCGCCGGCTCCGC
The DNA here is from genome assembly GCA_035444925.1 of Terricaulis sp. GTDB lineage: Bacteria > Pseudomonadota > Alphaproteobacteria > Caulobacterales > Aquidulcibacteraceae > Vitreimonas. The sequence continues at coordinate 2,916 of DAOMPU010000140.1, forward strand.
GTCGCGCGCCACGCCGAGCGTTTCGTAATAATCGCGCGTCGCGCTCATGCACGCACCTGAGCGAAAGGCGAACGACGCCCCGGGGAGGGGCGCCGTTCTTGTTCAGTGGAAGGCTGGCGATGCATCGAACGGCCTCGATCTGCGCTTAAGCGCTTTTCTTGCCGTCAACTTCTTCGAAGTCGGCATCGACAACGCCTTCGTCGCCCGGCTTGGCGCCACCTTCGCCGTCCGGCGCCTGGCCTTGCGGCGCGCCGCCATAGAGGGCTTCGCCGATCTTCATCGAGGCTTGCACCAAGGCTTGCGTCTTGGCGGCGATGTCGGAGGTGTTGTCGCTCTCGAGCGAGGTTCGCAACGCGGCGATGGCGGCTTCGATCGCGGCCTTATCGGGCGCGGGGATTTTATCGCCGTTTTCCTGCAGCTGCTTTTCGGTGGCGTGCGCCAAAGCTTCGCCCTGGTTCTTGGCCTCGGCCAACTCACGGCGCGCTTTATCTTCGCCCGCGTGCTGCTCGGCTTCCTTCACCATGCGCTCGATATCGCCTTCGTTGAGGCCGCCCGAGGGCTGGATGCGCATCGAGTGCTCTTTGTTGGTCGCCTTATCCTTGGCGCCGACCGAGACGATGCCGTTCGCGTCGATGTCGAACGTCACTTCGATCTGCGGCAGGCCGCGCGGGGCAGGGGCGATGCCAACGAGGTCAAACTGGCCGAGCGAGCGGTTATCCGCCGCCATTTCGCGCTCGCCTTGGAATACGCGGATGGTGACGGCCTGCTGGTTGTCTTCCGCGGTCGAGAAGATTTGGCTCTTCTTGGTCGGGATCGTGGTGTTGCGCTCGATCAGGCGGGTGAACACGCCGCCGAGCGTCTCGATGCCGAGTGAAAGCGGGGTGACGTCAAGCAGCACCACGTCTTTCACGTCGCCCTGCAGCACGCCGGCCTGGATCGCGGCGCCCACGGCCACGACTTCATCCGGGTTCACGCCCTTGTGCGGATCGCGGCCGAAAAACTCTTTCACGATCTGCTGGATTTTCGGCATGCGCGTCATGCCGCCCACGAGCACGACTTCCTTGATGTCGTTGGCCGAGAGGCCGGCGTCTTTCAGCGCGGCTTTGCAGGGGCCGATGGTTTTCTGGACGAGATCGTCCACCAGGCTTTCGAACTTCGCGCGCGTCAGCTTCATGTTGAGGTGAAGCGGGTTGCGGTTCGAATCCATGGAAATGAACGGAACCGAGACATCGAACTCGGTGCGGCTCGATAGCTCTTTCTTGGCTTGCTCAGCCACTTCCTTCAGGCGCTGCAGCGCCAGCTTATCTTGGCGCAGATCGACGCCATTCTGCTTTTTGAATTCCTCGGCGAGGTAATTCAGGATGCGAACGTCAAAGTCTTCGCCGCCGAGGAAGGTGTCGCCGTTGGTGGAGCGCACTTCGAACACGCCGTCGCCGATCTCGAGGATCGAAACGTCGAACGTGCCGCCGCCAAGGTCATAGACGGCGATGGTCTTGGTGCCTGCGTCCTTGCTCTTGTCGAGTCCGTAGGCGAGGGCGGCCGCGGTCGGCTCGTTGATGATGCGCAGCACTTCGAGGCCGGCGATCTTGCCGGCGTCCTTGGTGGCCTGGCGCTGGGCGTCGTTAAAATAAGCCGGCACGGTGATGACGGCCTGCGTCACCGGCTCGCCCAGATAATCTTCGGCCGTCTGCTTCATCTTTTGCAGCACGAAGGCGGAGATTTCCGACGGGGCGTACTTCTTGTCGCGGCCTTCGATCCAGGCGTCGCCATTGGGGCCTTTGACGATCTTGTAGGGGACGAGCTCGGCGTCCTTCTTGGTGACCGGGTCGTCGAACGAGCGGCCGATCAGGCGCTTCACGGCGTAATAGGTGTGCGTGGGGTTGGTGATGGCTTGGCGCGCGGCCTGAATGCCGATCAGGCGCTCGCCGCTTTCGGTGAAGGCCACCACGGACGGCGTGGTGTTGGCGCCTTCGGCGTTGACGATGACTTTCGGGCTGCCGCCCTCCATCACCGCGACGCACGAATTGGTCGTGCCCAGATCGATGCCGATCACTTTGCCCATTGTTCTTTATCCTCGTTCTTCAGCAACGCGGCTCACTTAGCGGACCCATGTGTCGGCGTCCTCGAAGCGCGTCCTGTTCCTTTGTTGTTTCAGTTGGCCGGCCCAGGATTTGGGCCGTTCGTTTCCCGGTTCATGTGGTGTATCGCCCACATCCTGCAAGGCTTTCCACGGCGCTAACCGCACTCATATCGTGGAAATAGCTCTTGCCGCATTCGGCTCCCCACGGCGACGGGAACAAAAAAGAAACCGAACCAGCGCATGCCGGCTGAACCATGACCCGCCCCGCCGCCGATTTGGATGGTTTCCGGCTCTGGCCCGGCCTGCTGGACCGGGCGGCCCAGGAGGCTTTGCGCGACGCCGTGTTCGCGCGCTTCCGCGCGGGCCCGCTCTACATTCCGCGCATGCCCAAAAGTGGCCTTCCCATGCGCGTGCGCATGACCAATTTCGGGCCCCTTGGCTGGGTGACCGATAAGGAGCAGGGCTATCGCTACCAGGCCACCCATCCCGACACCTTCAAGCCCTGGCCGGAGATGCCGGCCGAAGTGCTGGCGCTTTGGGATCAGCTGACAGGCTATCCAGCGCCGCCCGAGGCGTGCCTGGTGAACCTCTACGAAGGCGATGCGCGCATGGGGCTGCATGTCGATAGCGACGAGGAGGCCTGGGACGCGCCGGTGCTTTCGATCTCGCTGGGCGACACGGCGCTCTTCCGCATCGGCGGCATTCTGCGCTCCGATCCCACGCGCAGCGTGCGGCTGGCCTCAGGCGATGTGTGCATGCTCGGCGGCGCCAGCCGGCGCGCCTATCATGGCGTCGATCGCATCATGCCTGGCACGTCGCGGCTTCTGCCCAAAGGCGGCCGGATCAATCTGACTCTGCGCCGGGTGACGGTTCCGGGTTAGCGGCGCTTGTATCCAGCCGGCAGAGCGTCTTCGGGCGAGGGTGAGGCGCCGCCCGACCGGTTGAGAAGATCCATTGCGCTCGCCAAATCGGCGCGGTCTCGGCGCTCGGCGAAGAACTTCTCGGCTCGCTCGCGTTCAATTTCCAAAGCCACAGCGCGCGCCACGAAGGCTCCCAGGCTTTCGCCCGAGGCGCGCGCCGCTTCGGCGGCTTTCGCGGCCAATTCGGCCGGCAAATCGACGGAGGAAGGTTTCGTCATCTATCGCTCCAGTTCCGACAATAGCATGGCTGGCGTCAGCGCCCTAATGCCGATCTTCACGCTGGCCGGCTGAAGATCGCGCAGGTTCCCGGTGACAATGCTTGAGGCGCCCGCATTGAAGGCGGCTTCCAGCACGAAGTCATCCCCGGGATCGCCCGACATCGGACGCAACCGCCAACGAATTGGCGTTGGTCGCATCGCCGCAGCCAGAGCGTCGATTACATCCAGCACCTGCCGGTGCTCAAGGCCGGCGGCGGCAAGGTGCGCAGGCCGTGTTGCGACGGACTCGTACTCTAAGATCAGCGCCACCGAGGCAGCGGCGGCAATCTCTCGGTTTAACACAAGCCGTAAAACTTCCGCGGATGCGCCAGCCGGGCTGCGCAACCCGGAGACCACGACGCTTGTGTCAACGACGATCATTCCGCCGCGTTTTCCGCCGCCGCATCCTGCTTTGCGCGCACGAAATCGGGCCGCCAGCCTTCCGGCGGGCCGCCGGGGGAGGGCTCCAGCCGGCCCGAAGCGATTTCGTGCGCCTTCCACACCATCGAATTATGGATGCGCGTCCAGCCCGAGGGGTGGGTGTAGAAGATCAGTTCTTCGAGTCCGCCCGGCTCCATCTTGCGATATTCCGAGAGCATCAAGGCCGCTTCCGCGAAGCCATCGGGCTCGCGCGCGGTGTTGAGGCCGAACATATCGGCCTGCAATTCGTTGTAGCGCACCAGATTGTTCTGCAGCGGCCCGGTGACGATGCCCAGCACCGCGAGGATGCCCATGATCAGCGGCA
>DAOMPU010000141.1:0-6911 GCA_035444925.1 Terricaulis sp.
ATAGGGCTCGAGCGCCGGCGCTTTGCCCGCATCCGCCGCATCGGGCGGGCCCGATTGCTGCAAACCGGACAGCGGCGCGCCGTACTGATCCATGTGCGCCACCGCCCCGCCCACGCCGACGCATTCGGGATGTTCGCGCAGATAAGCCAACGTGCGCTCAAGCCGATCCGGCAAGGCGATATCGTCCGCATCCAGGCACGCGATGAATTCCGCATCCGCATGGCGCAGCGCATCGTTGCGCGCCTCGACGATGCCGCCGTTCTGCTTGCTGACCACAAGCAGGCGCGGCTCCGCAGCGGCGAGCTCAGCCAAGATCGCCGACGTCGCATCTGTTGAGCCGTCGTTGACGACGATGATGCGGATGTCGCGCAGCGTCTGCGCGCTGAGGCTCTCGATCGCTTCGCGCACGGTCGCGGCCGCGTTGTAGGCCGGCATCAGGACATCGACGATGGCCATGGGCTTACGGCGCGCCGTTTGCCGCGGGTTTTGCCGGCCCCGGCGTCAGTGAAGCGATCAGCGCGCGGCGCAACGGCTTGGGCATGATCAAATGCAAGCTGGCGCGCAGCGGAAACGTGCGCCAGGCGCCCCAGATCGCGCGGCGCGCACCCTTGCGGTCGCCGCTCTCGCCACGCTCGGCGGCGGCTTCCGAAAAATATTCGTAATATTGCCAGAGCACGTCGCGATACGAATTCAGCAGCGCGCCGAAGCTGGGCCACACGCGCCGCTCTGGAATAGCGTGGCGCAAGAATACGCGGCGGCCGAAGCCGAGCCGGCGGAAGCGCAGCGCATCGAAGCTGCCCGGCGGGCGCTGGCGAAACAGCACGCACGTATCGGCGATGTACGCTGTCTTGCGTCGGCGCGCCACGCGCAGCTGCCAATCCCAATCCTGATCGCCCAGCAGCGCGACATCAAAATCGCCCACCGCCTCGCGCACGCCGGCGCGCACGATGGTGGCGCCGATTTGTGGGTAATAGCCTGAAAGCATGGTGCGCACGCTCTCATCGCCCTCTGCGCACACAGTCCACGGCCAAGGGCCGGCGATTTCCTCAAGATCGTTATCGACGGCCATCACCCGCGCCATCACCGCCTCGATCTCCGGCCGCGCATCAAACACCGCCATGTGCGGGCGCAGGTGCGTTTCCATCCAGACATCGTCGTCATCGAGGAAGGCGATGAACTCGCCGGTCGCAGCGTGTAGCCCTGCATTGCGCGCCGCGCCCGCGCCCTGCACGGAAACCGGAATGTGCCTTGCGCCGAATTCGGCGCAAGCCTTCAGCGTATCGGGATTGTCGCCGTTATCGCCGACCAGAATTTCAAAGCTGAAATCGCTTCCCTCATGCGCGCGGATCGAGGCGAGCGCCTGGCGCAGCGTGCCGGGGCGGTTGTTCGTGGGCACGACGACAGAGATGCGGCGGGGCTTACCGCTCAATACATCCACGTCCATTCCTCCCAGCGATCATAGGCGCCCGCCAGCAGCGCCTTGAAGATGCGGTCGTCGTCGTAATGGGTGACGAAGGTGCGCGCGATCGTGCCTTCGGGGCGTGTTTCTTCCGCCTGCGCGTAGATGGTGGTGAAGCCAGCCTCGCGCGCGCAGCGATCGGCGATCGCGTTCCAATTCATGCTCTGGCCGAACGGAATGGCGAGCACGTCCGTTCTAAAGCCAAGGCGCCGTTCGATGGTTTCGATCGAGCGCGAGAATTCATCGCGCGCGCGCGCCTCATCGATGCAGCCGAAATTGCGGTGCGTGGCCGAGTGGCTGCCCACTTCGACGCCGCGCGCGCGCATATCGCCCAGCTCTTCCCAGGAGAGCACTTTTTCCTTCTGCCAATCGTGTTCTTGATCGCTCCACTCGGCGACGGCGAACACGGTATAGGGAATTTTGTATTCCGAAAGGATCGGATCGGCCTCGGTAAGCACGCTTTTCAGCGCGTCATCGAACGAGACGGCCAGATCCATCCGCTCCCCGCCCGTCTTGGCGATCTCGGCCGGCGCCACGAAGCGATAGCCAAGGCCGAGCGCCATTTCGATCTGGGCGCGGAAGCGCTGCGGCGTCACATCATTGACGCCAAATTCCGGCTGGCCGACGGAATGATAACAGAGGATGCGCCCTTGCGGCCGCGCGCGGCGGCGCGGCGCGCTGGCGAGCGCATGGCGCTCAGCGAACATGCGCGCGGCCTCCACGTGGCGGCGTTCAACGCCGACGCGCTTAACCAGGCTTTTGAGCGCGTGTTTCATTTCCGCCGGCTTTAAGTTGAACCGGTGGTTTATTGGCAAAAACGGCGCCCCGGTCTAGCCCTTTCGCCTGCTCAAGCGGCCTTTCGCCGCCGCCGCATCAGCGCCGCGCGCGCGGGCGCATCGTAATATTTATCCAGTAACCATGCCGCCGCCAGCGCGAGCACGCCCACAAGCGCGACATTCGCCAGCCCCGGCAAGCTCACGCCCAAATTTTCCATGCTCAAACGCAGCCAGCCCCAAAGCGGCACGTGCAAAACATAGACGCCGTAAGACATCGCCCCGATCCAGGCGCACGCGCGCCCAAACCACCCGTCCGCGCGGCTATCGGCGCAGCTCATCACCAAAAACGGAAACACGACAACAGAAGCGAACACGTCGATCGCCAGCCGCCACGGCCCCGGCGCATGCACCATCATCGCCGCCATCAAAATGAGCATCCCCGCCCACGCCGGCAGCACCGGCGCGCGGAAATGCGCGCGCAATTGGTAAATGCAAACGCCGGCGAAGAAGCCAAGCGTGACGCGGCCAAATCCGCCGAGGAAGTTCGACCAGCGATGCCCGCCGCCCTCTTCACCGGAGAGATACGCAAACGCCACCAGCCCCACCGCCGCCGCCAGCGCGATCAACGCGCTGCGGCGGGGCGTCAGCCACACCACGATGGCGGCGAACACCGCATTGATGAACAACTCGAAGAACAGCGACCAGGAAGGCCCGTTCAGCGGAAACGGCGCATCGGGCCAGATCGAGACATTCGGCGGCGTCGGCAAAAAGGCGGCGGCGAACACGAGCGAGCCGGCCACGTGCTCCAGCGTCGCTTCGTTCCAGCCTTTCACCGCATGCAACGCCCAGAACGCCGCGCCGGCCAGCACGCCGACTATGTAAAGCGGATAGAAGCGGATCAGGCGCAGCCGCATGAAGGCGCCCCAAGAAAGCTTCTGCGTCAGCCGCTGGCCATAGACGTGCATCAGCACAAAGCCGCTCAGCGCGAAGAAGAAATCGACGGCGAGATAGCGCCCCGGCAGCAGGCTTTCCGCAATCGGGGAGTGCACGTGGTCAGTGATCACCGCGAGCGCCGCAAGGCCCCGCATGCCGTCCAACACCACGAAGCGCTCGGCCGGTAAGGCGCTGTTCATAGATATTTCCCGCGTCGTCATGATGATATCGCACAATTGGTTAAGCGTGCTTGCGCCATACTCGCGTACGGGGAAGTCTTGCGCCGCTTGCCGGCCAGGACGTGTGGTTGGTTGAGCTGCGCGTAACGCTGCGGCTAAACTGCGGAGCGGGCTGGCGGGCCCACCGCGCCAACGCAGGGTGAGCCAAGTGCCAATTGAAAGTTCCAGACCCTTTGGCGCCTCGCGCCTCGGATTTGGCTGTGCAGGTCTGCACGGCGCCGTCAGCGCGGGCGAGGCGGAAACTCTGCTCGAAACCGCGCTCGACCACGGCGTGACGCACTTCGATACCGCGCGCGTCTATGGCTGGGGCGCCGCTGAAGCGATGCTCGGCGCGCTGGCGGCGCGCCGGCGCCATGAAATGCACATCGTCAGCAAGGCCGGCATCGCGCCGCCCTCGCTGGCGGGCAAGCTGCTGCGCAAGACGGCGGGGCGCTTTGTTCCCGCGCTCGCGCGCGCGGGCGCGCCGCGTTTCGGCCGCTTCGCGGCTGCCGACATCACCACAAGCGTGGAGGAAAGCCTCCGCGCGCTGAAGACCGACCGGCTCGACGCGCTGCTGCTGCATGAAATTCAGCCTGCGCATGTCACCGATGAATTGAAGCGCGCGCTGCAGCAGCTGAAAGCCAGCGGCAAGGCGCTGCGCATCGGCCTCGCCACGGACGCCGACGCGACAAGCGCGATCAGCGCGGCCCACCCCGACCTCGCCGAGATCACGCAAGTGAGCGCGCCCGCCGTGGGCATGCGCCTGCCGCGCGCGCACGGCGTGCGCATCGTGCACTCCGTGCTGGGCGAGCGGCTGGCGCAATTCGCAGCGGCGCTTAAGGGCGATCCCGCCCGCGCGGCGCGCTTCAAGCGCGAAACCGGCTGCGACGCGGCCGACACCGGCGCGCTGGCGCAGCTGCTGCTGAAGCAGGCCGCACGCGAAGGGCTTGCGCTGTTTTCGTCCACCCGGGCGCAGAACATCGCGGCCAACGCCACGCTCTTGGGCGCCGCCAACGATTGCGAGCAATTGCAGGGCTTCGACCGCTTCCTCGCCGCCGCCTAGGCGAATGCACGCGGGAGTGGCACAATGAACCCCATGCTGCGGCTGCCCCTCCTTTTCTGCGCGCTCATGCTCGCCTTCGCCGCGCCGCCTGCGCGCGCGCAGGACGCCTTTATCGACCGCTTCGAGACCATCGACGAAACCCGCTGGCGGGTGTCGCACGGCTGGAGCAATGGCGAATGGACGGCGAACGATTGGCGCCGCGAGCAATTCAGGCTCACGCCCGGCGCCCTTGAAGTCACGCTGGCGCGCCGGCGCGGCGGCGAAAAGCGCTTCAGCTCGGGCGAGCTGCAAAGCGACATGCCGTTTCACTACGGCTATTTTGAAATCCGCATGCGCGCGCCGCGCGGCTCGGGCGTGGTCAGCGGATTTTTCACCTACACGCGGCCCGGCGCGGCCGCCACCTGGGACGAGATCGACATCGAAATCCTCGGCCGCAACACGCGTTCGGTGCAATTCACCTATTTCACCGCCGGCCAGCGCTTTATCAGCACCTATCGCCTGCCGTTTGACGCCGCCGAAGGCATGCACACGTACGGCTTTGATTGGCAGGCCGATTATATCCGCTGGTATGTGGACGGGGTGCTCTTCCACGAAGAACGCGGTGCGCGCGGGCCGCTGCCGCAATCCCAGCAGCGGCTCTATCTGCATCTTTGGAACAGCGAGACGCTGCGCGGCTGGCTGGGGCCGATCCTGCCCTGGGACGGGCCTTGGCGGCTCGACGTAAACTGCATCGCCTACGCGCCGGCCTATGAGGGGCGCAGCCTGTGCCAAGCTGGTTAAGCCCGGCGCGGCGCCGCCCTTTCGCGGGGGCCGCGCCATGAGCCGCGACACCGCCCTCATCATCGCCGCCTACAACGCCGCGGCCACGCTGGACCGCGCCATCGCCTCGGCGCTGGCCGCGCCGGAAGCGGCGGAGGTGTGCGTGGTCGATGATGGCTCGCGCGATGAAACCTTGGCGCTGGCGCGCGCCTGGGCGGCGCGCGATCGGCGCGTGATCGCGCTGTCGCAAGCCAATGCCGGGCCCGGCGCCGCCCGCAACGCCGCGATCGACGCCACTTCCGCACCCTGGATCGCTATTCTGGACGCGGATGACTATCTCCTGCCCGGACGCCTCGCCGCGCTCCAAGCCCACTCGGGAGCGGCCGATTTCGTGGCTGACGCGCTGATCCGTGTGCCGGATGGCGCGTCCGCCCCCGCATCCGCCGCCGGCTTTGGCGCGGGAGAGACACTGCGCTTTGAAGGCTTCGTGCTGGGCAATATGGGCGCGCTCAAAGGCCCGCTTGATCTTGGTTTCCTGAAGCCGCTGATGCGGCGCGATTTCATCGCCCGCCATCAGATGCGCTATCAGCCGGAACTCCGCCTGGGCGAGGATTATGAGTTTTACGCCCGCGCACTTGGCCTGGGCGCGCGCTTCGTGATCGGCGGCGAGGCGGGCTATATCTCGGTCGAGCGCGCGGGCTCGCTCAGCAAGGAGCACAGCCCCGAGGATCTGCGCCGGCTGCGCGATTGCGACGACGCCCTGGCCGCGCTCCCCGATCTTACCCCGGCCGATCGCCGCGCCTTGAAGCGCCATTGGGCAAGCGTCGATTGCCGCCTGCAATGGCGCCTGCTGATCGAGGCGGTGAAGCGGCGCGACGCCGCGGCCGCGCTTTCCACCTTCCACACGCCGCAGGCGGCGGTTTACCTTGCCCAACGGCTCGGAGAGCAGGCATGGCTGCGCGGCGGCGCCTGGATGCGCCAAGGCGGGCGATCCTCACAGAACCGCGCTCTTTAAGGTAAATTGCTGGCGCCTGCGACGTTGCGTTAAGCGCGTGATTGGGATTGATCTCGCCCTCGCCCGTCTCTTGCAGGGGAGCATCCGGGCGTGGGGATAAGGTGGAGAACCGCTCAATGACGAAGCCGATTTGGCACACGCGGCGCAATGTGCTGGGCCTTCTGGCCCTGGGAGCCGGCGCGAGCGCGCTGGCCGGATGCGGCACCACGGATTCAACCCCGGTGGATGTGGCCGAGCGCGCCGAGTATCGGCTGGGCTCCGGCGATGAGCTGCGCGTCACGGTTTACGGAGAGGCCGAGCTGACGGGGCAATTCCGCGTAGGTTCGCAAGGCACGATCGCCTACCCGCTGGTGGGCGATGTGCCCGCCGCGGGGCTGACGGTTGGTGAATTCACCACCTCGCTGCAGCAGGCGCTGCTGGCTTACATCCGCGCGCCGAACGTGAGCGTGCAGGTGACGAATTATCGCCCGTTCTACATCCTCGGCGAAGTGCAGCGCCCCGGCACCTACGAATATTCAACCGACATGACCGTGCTGAACGCGGTGGCGACGGCGGGCGGATTCACCTATCGGGCGAACCGCCGCCGCGTTTACATCCGCCGCGCGAGCGAAACGGAAGAACGCGATTATCCGCTCACCATCGCAACGCCGGTTCTGCCGGGCGATACGGTGCGCATCGGGGAGCGGCT
>DAOMPU010000142.1:0-6843 GCA_035444925.1 Terricaulis sp.
TCGATCTCATCCAGCAGCGGGCGCAAGCGCGCGGCCAGATCGAAATACGCATCCGCATCGCGCGGCTCGACCTCGAAAATCACCGCGATCATTTGGACGCCAGCTTCAAAAACGTGCGATCCTCGCGCAGGATGAAGCGTTCGCGCTTGGCGAATTCGTAATTCTCGCGCCCGATCGGATCGGCGGCCAGGCGCGCGCGATAGGCCTCGTAAGCGGCCAGGTTTTCGATGGAATAGACGCCGTAAGCCAAGGTGGCCGAGCCTTCGTGCGGAGCGAAATAGCCGATCAGATCGGCGCCGCAACGGGGGATCGCCTGCCCCCAGACCTGCGCGTAACGCTCAAATTCCGCGCGTTTATAAGGATCGATTTGGTAGCGAATGAAGCAAGTGAGCATGGGAAGCCTCCTGCCTCTTGCTTAGCGCGTTGAAGCCCCCACATGGTTCGATTAGGATCGAACCATGAAAGAAGGCCCCGACATCGCCGCGATCGCCGCCATGGTGGGCGACCCCGCGCGCGCCAACATGCTGACGGCTTTGCTCAACGGCGAAGCGCTGACGCCGAGCGAGCTGGCGCTGGAAGCGAACGTCACCAAGCAAACCGCGAGTTCGCATCTCACCAAGCTGACAGCGAGCGGGCTGGTGAAGGTCGAGGCGCAGGGGCGCCATCGCTATTACCGGCTGGCCGATGCGGACGTTGCGGGCTTGCTTGAAACGCTGATGGGCGTGGCGGCGCGCGCGAAAGCGCTGCGCACGCGGCCGGGGCCGAAGGAGCCGGCGCTGCGCCATGCGCGGCTGTGCTACGATCACCTCGCGGGCGAGCTGGGCGTTGGGCTCTATGATGCGTTCGTCAAAAACAAGTGGATCGTGACCCCGCGCGACGGCGGCGTGCAGCTGACGCGTCTGGGCCGCGCCAAGGTTTCCTCCTTCGGCGTGGAGATGACGGCGCTGGAAGCGGGTGCGCGCCCCCTTTGCCGGGCATGCCTGGATTGGAGCGTGCGCCGCCACCACCTCGCGGGCGCGGTGGGCGCGGCGCTGCTGGATGCGTTTTTCGAGCGCGGCTGGGTGCAGCAGCGCGGCAAGTCGCGCGTGCTGGAATTCACCAAGATCGGCGAAGCGGCGCTGAAGCGCAGTTTCGCGTTTCCCGAAAGCGCCGATCCGCGCTAAAATGGCCCCATGCCCGCCGTTGCGCGCCTTGACCCGAAGGAAATTTTCACCGCCGAAGAATGGGCGCCGATGGCGCAGCGCTCTTCCTGGCGCGGCCTCGTGCTGGTCGCGGGCGCGTGGGGGCTGATTTTCGCGGCGGGCGCGCTGTTTGTGCTGTGGCCCAATCCGCTGAGCTATCTGCTGGCCGTGATGATCATCGGCGCGCGGCAATTGGGGCTGGCGATCCTGATGCATGACGCCGCGCACGGAGCGCTGCATGCGAACGCGAAGATCAATGATTGGGTGGGCGAGTGGCTGTGCGCGGCGCCGGTTGGCGCGCGGCTGCAATCGTACCGCGCCTATCATTTGAAGCACCACCGCTTCACCGAGCAGCCGGAAGATCCCGATCTTGCGCTTTCAGCGCCCTTCCCGATCACGCGCAAATCCTTGTGGCGCAAGATCGTGCGCGATTTGACGGGGCAGACATTCCTGAAGCAGCGCGGCGCGCAATTGTTTGGCGGGCGCAAGAGCGGCGAAGTGGTGAACGCGAGCAATTGGCGCTTTTTGCTGGTGAACGCGATCCTGTTCGCGACGTTGGCGGCGGCGGGCTATTGGTGGGCGTATCTAGCGCTGTGGATCGTGCCGATGGCGACCTGGTTTCCGCTGGTGACGCGCCTGCGCAACATTGCCGAGCATGCGTGCGTGGGCGCGAAAGACGATCCGCTGAGCCACGCGCGCACCACGTACGCCAATCCGATCGAGCGGCTGCTGATCGCGCCGTATTGGGTGCATTATCATGCTGAGCACCACGCCTTCATGCACGTGCCGTGCTATCGGCTGGAGCGGCTGAACAAGCTGCTGGACGCCAAAGGCCAGCTGCATCGGGTGAAAACCTCGCCTGGATATTTGAGCGTGTTGCGCGAAGCGGCGCCGGCTTGAAAGCGAATAGCGAATAGCGAGTAGCGAATAGGGCGCGGGCGCGCTAACGGCGCCACTATATTCCCTACTCCCTATTCGCTACTCGCTATTCGCTCATGATCACCGACATCCCAAACTTCATCCGCGAAAACACCCGCATCATGCCTGCGAGCTATGTGCCGGAGGTGCGGCTTTATCTGGCCGATGACGCCGTGAGCTTGTGGCAGCTGACGGAAGAGCAGCTGGGCGAACTGGGCTTGCCGCCGCCCTTCTGGGCGTTCGCTTGGGCGGGCGGGCAGGCGCTGGCGCGCTATGTGCTGGATCGGCCTGAAATCGTGCGCGGCAAAAGCGTGCTGGATGTGGCTTCCGGCTCGGGCCTTGTCGCGATCGCGGCGATGCAGGCGGGCGCGGCGAACGCGCTGGCCGCTGATATCGATCACTTCGCTGGCGATGCGGCGCAGCTGAACGCGGCGCTGAATGGCGTCATGCTGCAAACCACGGACGCCGATCTGATCGGCGCCGATGTGGCGCAGGAGGTGATCCTCGTGGGAGACCTTTTCTACGACCGCGATCTGGCGCCGCGCGTGTTCGCGTGGCTCACCGCGCTGCAAGCGCAAGCCAAAACCGTGCTGATCGGCGATCCGGGGCGCACTTATCTGCCGCGCGATAAGCTCACACAGATCGCCGCCTACGACATCCCCGTCACCCGCGCGCTGGAGGACGCGGAGCTGAAACGCGCGGCGGTTTGGGCGCTGCGCTGACGCCGCTTACTCCATCGTGCAAACGCCGCCTTCGACCTGCACTTGGCGCGTGCGTGCGTCGGCGCAGATTGTTTCCCAGAACGGCATGATCAGCGCATCGACGCCGCGCTGACGCTCGAGCAGCACTTCAAGCGTGGGCGCCGCGTCCGCCGGTTCGTTGATCCAGACCGGCGCGAAGGCCGGGCCGCAGGCGATGTCGGTGAAAAGCCCGCGCCCGCACAGGCGCGAGCGCTCAAGATTATACGCCCACACCACTTCGCGCAGGCCGCGCGCCAGGGCGCGCGGATCATCGGCCGGCACCTCGACGGCGCCGGGGCGCCCTTCGCTTAGGCCGCGCACTTGGGCGAGCATCAGCGCGTAGCGGCCGATTTCGATGCTCATGGTCGCGGGATCGGGGCCGGCGGGCGCGGGCGGCTCCGCCGGCGGCTGGGGCGTGCAGGCGCTGAGCGCCAGAACCAGGATCAGCGCGCGCACTCTCATCTCTCGCCTCCTCCGCAAATCGGAAGGCGAGCTTAGCGGGCCGAAGGCGCGCGGCGTTAGCGGTTTTGCGTGGGAAATTGCGCGGCGAAGAGATCGTAGCCGACGCTGAACTCATCGACCCAAACAGAGGCGCGGCGGGAAAAGGCTATCGCGGCGATCAGCAAGCTTGAGCCTGCGATCACCGCGAACATCGCCCCTACGGCGCCGATCATTTCAGCGTCCGTCACTGACCCCAACCCATTGCCTTCGAGGCATTTTGTTTGTTCAGCGACTATGGCCCATCAGCGTGAACACACAGTTTCCGAAAACAAAACAAAGTATTGAAATGCGAATTTCGCGTGCTAGCGGTGAATACGCGAGGAGAGCGGCCCATGATGCGCCTGGAAGTCGTCGCCGTTTACGTCGGCCTCAACATTCTTATTTTGTTGATACTCTCATATCTTGTGACGGCCGGGCGCCGACGCCACAAGATAGCCCTCGGCGATGGGGATAACTCAGACTTCGTGCGGGCCGTGCGTGCGCATGCGAACGCCGCTGAATACATCCCCGCAGCGCTCGTGGGCCTCGTCGTGCTGGCGCTTTTGGAGCCGGCGGCGCCGGCTTGGATGCTGCACGCCGCAGGAATTTCTTTGACCGCCGGCAGAATATTTCACGGCTGGGGCCTGCATGCCGGCACGCTCAATTTCGGCCGCATGGCCGGCACGGCGCTGACCTGGGCCTCGTATCTGCTGATCGGGGGCGGGCTGCTTTATGCGGGCTTAAGCCAGCAGCTTTGACACCCTAACCTACCGTAAACGGCAATTGCCCGGGGGCGGTGAAGCGCCCATGTTCAGGCCATGGCCTTCGACACTGATTCCCAAGCGGCCCTCACGGCCCTGATCGACTATGCGCGCAAAGCGGGCGCCGACGCCTCCGAGGCCTCCTATGCGGCGCGCGAGAGCATCTCCGCCGAGGTGCGGATGGGCGATCTGGAAGGCATGGAGCGCGAGGAAGGCCGCTCGGTGGCGCTGCGCGCTTTCATCGGCAAGCGCCAAGCCGCCGCCTCCAGCACCGACCTCTCGGCCAGTGGCTTGCGCGCGCTGGCCGAGCGCACCGTCGCCATGGCCAAGGCCGCGCCGGAGGACAAGTTCTGCGGGCTGCTGGAGGAAACCTATCTGGCGCGCGGCGCGCCGCCCGATCTTGAACTGGCCGACAGCGCCCGCCCCTCGCCCGAGCAATTGCTGGAAATCGCGCGCGCATGCGAAGCGGCTTCGCTAGCCGTGCCGGGCATCGCCAATTCGGCGGGCGCGGGCGCTTCCAGCGACTACGCCAGCTTCACGTACGCGACCTCGCACGGCTTCGAAGGCGGCGAGAGCGGCACAACCTATTCCTTCGGCGCCCAGCCGATCGCCGAGCGCGGCGACGATATGGAGCGCGACTATGAGTGGCGCACCAAACGCTTCTTCGCCGACCTGCCCGGCCCCGAAGAGATTGGCCGCCTCGCGGGCGAGCGCACGGCGCGCCGCCTCGGCGCGCGCAAGATCGCCAGCCAGAAAGCCGCCGTGCTGTTCGAGAGCCGGCTGGCGGGGCGCATCCTCGGCCCCTTCATCAGCGGCATTTCCGGCGCGGCGGTGGCGCGCGGGGTTTCGTTTTTGAAAGACAAGCTCGGCCAGCGCGTGTTCGCGCCCGGGTTTGAAATCCGCGAAGATCCGTTCGTGAAGCGCGGCCTCGGCTCGCGCTGGTTTGACGGCGAAGGCGGCGCGGTGGCGCCGATGCATTTTCTGAAAGACGGCGTGGTGCAGAGCTGGCTGCTCAACTCGGCCGCCGCGCGCCAATTGGGCCTCACGCCCAACGGCCACGCCAGCGCCGGCCATGGCGGCCCGCCGGGCATTGGCTCGTCCAATTTGTTCGTGAAACCGGGCGAGAAGGATCAAGCCGCCTTGATGCGCGAAGCAGGCAAAGGCCTGCTGCTGACGGAAATGTTCTCGCCCTCGCTCAACATGAACACCGGCGATTGGTCCGTCGGCGTCGCCGGCTATTGGTTCGAGCATGGCGAGGTGCAGCACCCGGTGAGCGAGATCACCGTGGCGGGCAATCTGCATGACATTTATGCGCGCCTCGTAGCCGGATCGGATGTCGAAGAGCACGGCTCGCTTTCAATCCCCAGCCTGATCGTGGATGGCCTTGCAATCGGCGGCGTCTGATCTTGCGCTGATCGAGGCGGCGGCCCGCGAAGCGGGCGCGCTGGCGCGCACGCTGCTGGCGCGTCCGCTGGAGATTCACAGCAAGGGCGAAGCCGGCCCTGTGACCAATGTCGATTTCGCGGTGAACGACCTGCTCGCCGAGAAGCTGCGCGGGGCGCGGCCGGATTATGGCTGGCTTTCGGAGGAAACGCCGGACGTTCTAGGCGATCGGCTTGGCAAAGAGCGCGTGTTCATGATCGATCCGATCGATGGCACCGCCGCCATGATCGCCCAATCGCCGCAATTCACGATCTCCATCGGCATCGCGCAAAACGACCGTGCCTGGGCCGGCGCGATCTACAATCCGCGCACCGATGAGCTTTATCTCGGCGCAATCGACGAAGGCGCCACGCTGAACGGGCGCAAAATCCGCGCCAGCCTGCGCGGCGAGATCGAAGGCATGCGCATGATCGGCCAGGCCAACCGCTTCAAATCGAGCAAATGGCCCGCCCCGTGGCCCAAGATGCAGATCGATAGCCGCCAATCCATCGCCTACCGGCTAGGCATCGTGGCCGCCGGCCAAGGCGACGCCACGATTCTGTTCGGCTGGAAGAATGAGTGGGACACCGCCGCGGGCGCGGCGATCGTGGAGGCCGCGGGCGGGCGCGTCAGCGACCCGTGGGGCGGGGCGCTGAAACTAAACAATCGCGATCCGCGCACGCCCGGCGGCGTCGTGGCCGCTGGCGCGAACCTGCACCCGCTGCTAATCGAGCGCACCAAATTCATTCCCGATCCGCGCCAGGGCTAAAAGAGATGAGCGACCAACCCCAGCTTCTCCACCTCGTCGTCGGCGGCGAACTCAAAGCGCTCGACCGGCCGGAATTCGCCGATCTCAAAGCGGTCGATTTCGTCGGCGCCTATGCCGATTACGCGAGCGCCTATGACGCCTGGAAGGCGGCCGCCCAGCGCACCGTGGATAACGCGCGCATGCGCTATTTCATCATCCACGCCCACCGCCTGCTCGATCCTGGCGCGGACGGCCCGCGCTGATTTGATCGCACCGTGAAGCCCTCCGCCCTGATCGGCCGCCTTTGGCGCGATTACATTGCGCGCTACACGGGCGATATCGCGCTGCTGATCCCGGTGCTGGCGCTGGTGGCGGCGGCGGGCGCTTCCTATGCCTGGATCATGAAACACGCGATCGACGCGATCTCGGCGGAAAACATGAACGCCATCGCGCTGACGCCGGTGTTCGTGCTGGCCGCCACCGGGGTACGCGCGATTGCGATTTATCTGCAGGCGATCCTGAGCCAAGGGCTCGCGCTCAAGGTGCTGCGCGACGTGCAGTACGCGATGTTCGCCAAGCTCATGGACGTGGAC
>DAOMPU010000143.1:0-6834 GCA_035444925.1 Terricaulis sp.
CGGCTACATGATCAACGTCGCCGCCTATAAGCACGGCGTGGGCCACGGCGATTGGCGGCGCGTCGATGGCTTCTCGGAAAAGATCCTCGATTGGATCATCGAGAGCGAGAAAGGCTGAGCACGGCCCGCGCGCAAGCGCGGGCCGTTTGCTTTTGTGGAGCGCTGAACATCAAACGCTTCCCCGCCGAACGCCCCGCGAAAGCGGGGCTGAGCGCGGGGATCCAGAGCAACAGGCGCAGCCCTTAGCTCTGGATCCCGGCTCGCACTCCGGCTTTCCGCCGGGGCTGCGTCCGGGAAGCGGTGTGTCCTCAGAACGCAAAAACGCCGCCGGGGCCTCAGCCCCAAGCGGCGTTTTCGGAACTTTTTCGGCAGGCCGGAGAAGCGGCTTAGCGGCCTTTGGCCGGCGGGCGAGGCAGCAGGCCCTCGCGCTGGGCGCGCTTGCGGGCCAGCTTGCGGGCGCGGCGCACAGCCTCGGCGCGTTCGCGGGCGCGCTTTTCCGAGGGCTTCTCGAAATGGTTGCGACGCTTCATTTCGCGGAAGGTGCCTTCGCGCTGCATCTTCTTCTTCAGCGCTTTCAACGCCTGATCGACGTTGTTATCGCGGACAAAAATCTGTACCAGGGCTCTTCTCCCGAGCGAAAAATCTTCAAATTTTGGGGCCTTCGGCCCGCCAATGGCGCATCCGCGCTCCAAGGCAGGCCTTGTGCGAGGCGGGCGGAATAGCAAACCAAAGCTGGCGTGTCCACTGGGCGCGAGTAGATTACCGCCATGGATTACGACCCGGAATCAGCCCCCGAGCCGCTCGATAAAGCCGCCCAAAAGCGGGCCGTGGACGCGGTGCTCATAAGCGGGCTGGCGGGCGTGGCGCTGGGCGGGATGCTGCTTGGCCTGGTTTTTTTCGCGCCGGGGGTGTTTGAGCGGCCGAATGCGCCGGCGGTGGCCTGGGGCGCATTGGGCCTGGCGGCGCTGATCCACGGCCTGTTCCAGTTTCACTATCTGATGCGCTTCATGTGGGGCCGGGGCGAATACGTCACCATGATGGGCCCCGATTGGGGCGATCACAGCGACTATTTCACCGCTTTGCTGATCGTGTCCGCGGCGGCGATCGTCCCGGCGATCGCGCTGGCGGGGCTGAATGCGCTGCTGGGGCGCGGGTGACGAAAGGCCGTTTTGGGCATAGTTTAGCGCCATGCCTGACACGCCCTCCGCCCGCTTTCGCGCCCGTTTGCTTGAGGCGTTCACGCCCTTCGCGGCCGAGCAGGGCTGGACCGAGGCGGCGTTCAAAGCGGCGGTCGCTGAAGCGCGGCTGAGCGAAGGGGAGGCGCAGCTGGCTTGCCCCAAAGGCGCGTTCGATCTGTTCGATGCGTTCGCCGAGCGCGCGGATGAGGCGATGCTGGCGGGGCTGGCCGATCTCGATCTGCCGAACATGCGCATCCGCGATAAGGTGCGCGCCGCCGTGCAGCTGCGCCTGGAGGCGCAAGGCGCTTACAAGCTGGCCGCCCGCGCGATGACGCGCGCGCTCACGCGCCCCGATCGCGCGCCGGAAGCAGCGCGCCTGCTCTGGCGCACGGCCGATAAAATCTGGCGCGCGCTGGGCGATACGAGCACGGACGAGAATTTCTACTCCAAGCGCACGATCCTCTCCGGCGTGCTGGCCAGCACATACGCCCGCTGGTTCGCCGACGAGAGCGCCGATCACGAAGCG
This sequence comes from Terricaulis sp., assembly GCA_035444925.1. GTDB lineage: Bacteria > Pseudomonadota > Alphaproteobacteria > Caulobacterales > Aquidulcibacteraceae > Vitreimonas. The sequence continues at coordinate 1,705 of DAOMPU010000143.1, forward strand.
ACTTGGGCCTTCCTCGATCAGCGGATCGAAAACGTGATGCAGTTCGAGAAGTTCAAGGCGCGCCTCAAGCCGCTGGGCGAGGCTGCGCAAAACGCCGTCGGCATCGCCGCGCGCCTGCGCTACCCTGGCCGCTAGCTTTCACCACACCGGACGGCACTCGGAGACATCAGAGAGCATCGCCCGGCACGTTGACATTGTGCTGTCCCAGATTTGCTGCGTTTCGGCGCGGGCCTGATATTGCGGCTCGCCGCGGCAGAGATTGTCCATGATGCGCAGGCGTTCTTGGGCATAGCCGAGCACCGATTGGTAGCGGCCTACTTGGTTGGTCGGTTGAGGGCGGGAATCGGCGTCGTTGTTTTGTGCAACCAACGCAGCTTCGCATGTGCCGGAGTAGCGCGTCGGGCCGCTCAGTTGCGGCGCGGGCGTACTGGCGGCGCCATACGATTCGGAAGATGACGCCGGCGATGATGGCGAGCTGTAGGAGCGCGTGGTTTGCCCTGAGAGCGCCTGGCTAATCTGCCGCTCGTCGCCGCCGGCCATCGCCGTCACAGCGCCCGCGACGAGGCGGGCGGCGGCTTCTTCTTCGCTAAGTTGACGGGGGGCGGGCTGGCCGCTCAGCGCCCGGCTCACCTGCGAAGTGTCGCCGCCGGCGAGCGCCGTCAGCGCGCCGGAAGCTAACCGCCCCCAGGCTTGCGATTCCTCGGCTTGACGGCGCTGGCGCGCCGCGTCGTTGGCGGCTTGCTGGCGCGCGCGCTCCTGCTGCGCTTGGGCCTGCGCGTTGCGTTGGCGCTGCAGCGCGCGTTCGCGGGTGCGGCGCGCGAACGCGTTGTCGGGATCAAGCCGCAAGCTTTGGTCGAAATGAATCACCGCCGTGTCGTTGTTGCCGCGGCGCATTTCGGCGACGCCGAGATTATTGCGCCAGGCCGTATTATTTGGCGAGAGCCGCAAGGCGTATTCGTAATAGGCGATGGCGTTGTCGTTATCGCCATTTTCCAAATGATTGTAGGCGGTCTGGGCGTGTTGCGGTGCGGCCGCGATGAGAGCGGCGCGGTCTCGTGCGGCGGTCGCGCCATCAACGACGTTGAGCGTGTAGGCGCCGGTTCTGTTCCGGTCTCTCGACGCGGCGATCACGCGATACTCGCCATCCGCCGGCAGCGTGACGGTGACGCGCGCGTATTGCGACGGGCGGCCGCGCAGGATGTCATAACCGTTTTCCGAGGCGAATCCGCCAGGCCCGATAATCCGCAAGCGCGGGCCGTACGCGGTTGAATGCAAACGAAACTCGACTTCCTGGTTGGCCGCGCCATGGAAAGTATAAGCGACCCCGTTTGTGTGCATATCCATACGCGGGGAATTTTCCGCGAGGGTTCCGGAGATTTCCTGGCCAACGCTCAAAGCGCCCGCCGCAGGCGCCGTGGCGGCCATTGTGCGCGGGTCAACGCGACTGGCCGAAAGCCGATAGCTGCCGCGCGTACTCGCGCTAAGGCTCGTCGCCTGGATGCGATATTCGCCCGTCTCGGGCAGAGAAAGCAGCAGCGCGGCGTTGTAATTGCCGCCGCTATCGTCGTCGGCCATGTAGAAGCCATTCGGCCCGTGGATGTAGAGGTAATTGTCAAACCGCGAGCGCATGTCGATGCGGAGCGCTTGGCCGGCCTCGCCGTGCAAGATGTAGTTGTCCACGTGGCGGTTGCGATCATCCGTCGAATCGCTGGCGCTCAGCGCGCCGCTTACGGTGCGCCCCACGCGCAACTCTTGCGCGAGCGCGTTAGGCGCTGCGGAGAGGGCGAGAGCTGCGGCCACAAAAAATAGTTGGATTTTCATTCCGAAGTCCTTCAGCCGCGCTGGTCCTCTGCTCCCGAGCAGCGCTAGGGAGTCAGTTTAGACTTGCGGCGCGCCTGCCAAGGCGCATCATGCAAATGCATGATGGCGGGGAATAAAATCGGTGATATGTCGTGAGCGCGCACGCGCATGTTGAGCGCGCGCGCGCGCTGCTGCTCGAAGCTTCGATTGATCCATCGCGCTGGGAAGCCGCGCTTGGATGTTTCGCCCGCGCTTGCGGGGCGCGCACCGGCCAACTTATCGCCATGGATCGTGAGCGCCAGCTTGTCGGCCATTGGCTAGCCGACGCGCCCGACTTTCTGCCGCAGATCGAAGAGTTCGGCTTCACCGATCCAAAACGAAATCCGCGCATTCGCATCGGGCTCTCCGCCCCCCTGGGCGCGGCCGCCGCCGATCAGGATTATCTCGACGCCGACGCCCGCCAGCAATTTCCGATCTATGCCGGGCTTTATGAGCGCCATGACCTGCCATTCAATTGCCAGGCGGTGCTTATGCGCGATGAGCAGAATTTTGTGCGTGCCTCCATCACGCGCACCGCGGCGCAGGGCCCGCTCGATGCGGAAGCGTTCCGCGCGTTCGCGGCTCTCACGCCGCACCTTGAGTCGGCGGTGCGCATGCACGCGAATCTTCATTCGGCGGCCCAATCGGCGGCGCTCTTCACGCTCGACGCCGTGGACGCCGCCGCGTTTGTGCTTAACGAGGCGGGGCTGGTGATTGGCTTGTCCGCGGCCGCCGAGAAATATGTATCTCCGGGGGCGATGATGCAGCTTTCCTCGGGCCGGCTCAGGCTGCAGGCGCCGGCGGATCAAAACATGCTTGAGGCGGCGATTGAACGATCTCGCGCCGCTTTGCGCGACGGATATATTGTGGCGCATGCGCCGCTTGTCGCGTCAGGCGCGCCGCTTGTGATTGATCTGCAGTTGCTGCCGCGCCAACAAATGAGCCTTAGCGGCGCGCCCGCCATGCTTGCCATTATCCGCCCCGTGCCCGCCGAAGATGCGCTGCGCGTGATGTATGGGCTCACCGAAGCGGAGGGCGCCGTCGCGGTCGCCGTCGCGGATGGTGAGAGGCTTAAAGATATCGCGGCGCGCCGCGCTGTTTCTGTCGCCACCGTGCGGTCGCAGGTGCAGGCGATCTACGCTAAGATGGACGTGCATCGCCAAGCCGAACTCGCCGCCGCCGTGCGCCGCCTCGGCGGCGAGGGCTGAATTTTTGGAAATGCGCTTTCAACGCGGTTCCGTGCGCGTATAGTTTTGGCTCATGCACCGTTAGGGAGGCGCGAATGGCGTCCAATCCCATGCGGTTCCTGAGCGCGGCAGCCTGGCCGCTGACGATCTGGACCAGTCTGACCCAGTTCAGGGACCATCCCGCTGACGATTACGTCGAGCGGACCTTTCCCATTGTCGCCACCGCCATTGCGTTTTGGCTGTGCGTTGCGGGGCTGATGTATTTCAGCATGAGCGGCGCGGGCGGCGTGGCCATCGGCGTCGAGGAGGGTGAGGCGGCGATCCGCCTTTCGAGGCGCGGCGTCAGCGTGTTCACCAGCGTGCTGATGGTGTTCGCGCCCGTGCTTTACGCCACCGGCTTCTGGCTGTTCAACGCACGCCAAGAGCGCTTCTCGCGCGAGGTTTAGTCCTCGTCTTCGCCCTGGCCTTCTTGCGCGGCGGCGGCGACAGCGTCGGCTTCCGCTTGGGTGCTGGGCTGCTCGCGCGCTTGGGCGGCGGCGAACAGGACGCGGGCGCGCGCGGCGTCGGGCCCCCCGTGCGGGGCGTAGATCAGCGGGCGCAGCGTGACGACGGCGCCGCCATATTCTTCGGCCTTGATCAGCTCGCGCGCGAGCAGGAGGCGGATATTGTCGGCCTGCGGCGCCAGCTCCACCGCGCGCGCCAACACGTTGAGCGGCGCCTCCTCCATGCGGCCGGGCCCGCCGGCGAAGGTGCTCGCATAGAGGTAGAGCGTTGGATAATGGTTGGGATCGTTGCGGAAGCCGCGCGCTAGTTGGCGGCGCGCCTCCAGCACGGCGTCGTAGGCGTCGCCGCCGCCGTCATACGCGTCGCGCAGGATCAGCTGGGCGAGAAGGTAGCGCGCTTCGGCGTTGGTTTCGTCGGCCGCCAAAATCGCGTCCACGTGGGTGCGCGCTGCGGCGTAATCTTCGCCCTCAAGCGCCAGGCGCGCCAAGGCGATCTGCGCAAGCGGGTGGCCGGGATAGCGGGCCGCGGCGCGTTCGATGTCGGCGCGGCTGCGCTCGGTCTCGGGCATGCTGGTGGCGCGCAGGCGCGCCAGCGGCAGCAGCAGATCATCCCCCGCGCGCGGCAGGCGGGTGACTTCCATCGGCGCAAGCGCGGTGGGCAATGTCACGGAAAGCACGCTGATGCGCGCGCGCTTGAAGGCGCGCAACTCGCGTTCGAACGCCTCCGGCGTAATGCCGAACGCGGGCTCAAACGCCTCAAGCGGGTCCGCGCCCGCGCCCAGCGCGCGCACATAATGCTGCAGCCCGGCCTGGCGCTCGGAATTGTTGGCGAGGTAGAGCGCGGCGAACCATGCATGCGCGTAAAATTGCCCGGTGAAGGTTCCCGATTGGCGGCGCATGCGCTCGGGCGCGAGCAGGTTTTCGATCGGGATCGCCCCGCCGTGCAGAATCCATTGGCTGCGATGCGCGGAGGGCCGGCCCACTTCGGCGCGGCGCTGGCGCACCTGCACGGTGGAAACGTATTCGGCCCATCCTTCGACGTACCAACGCGGATACGCATTGGGGAAATAGTGCAGCATGAAATGGTGCGCGTATTCGTGGAACAGCACCGTGTTGCCGGCGAGGCCGACGCGGTCATCGTAGCGCACGAAGGCGGCGATCTGCTCGCTGCCGGAAACGTAGAACCCGCCGACATCCTCGCTGACCTGCGGCCAGACTTGGCGCAGGCCCCCCACGCCGCGCACGAGATAGACTTCAAGCTTGGTTTCCGCCGCCGCCGCACTGGCGTTGGTGAGGATGCGCAAGGTTGCGTCGAAATCTTCGAGCGCTTGGGCGGCGTTGCGCACCTGGCGCTCGTCGCGGTCTCCATAGACGATGAAGTTTGCGCTTTCGGCGCGCCACCAGCGCCCATCCTGCGCGGCGGCGGGCGCCGCCCACGCCGCGGCGATCACCGCCAACGCAACCAGCCGTCCCCACATGCCCGCCTCCCAAGGCTGCAACCCTACAGCGTATCGCGGCCCTGCCAAGCGGGCGCGCGCAGCTGTCAGCGCAGCAGCCGCGTCACGTGCCCCATCTTGCGGCCGGGGCGGGCTTCGCGTTTG
>DAOMPU010000144.1:0-6805 GCA_035444925.1 Terricaulis sp.
CCGCCGCTGCCCAGCACCGCGCAGGTGCGCGCGCATTTCGGCCAGGAGCCGCGCTTCGTCGGCGTGCGCGGCGGGGCGGCGGTGGTGGCGCCGCTGCAGGCGCCGGACATTTACTTCGTCATGTCGTGGGCGCCCGATCAGCCGGCCTGGCGCTCATGGAGCGCGCTGGCGATCTCTGTCGGCGCGCCGGTGCTGATCTGGCTGTTCGCGATCGGCGCGGGCTGGTTCGCCATCGAAGTTTATGTCACGCGCCCGCTTTCCAATCTGGAAGGGGCCGCGCGCGCCTACGCGCGGGGCGAAGAAATCCCCGAATCCGCCGCGCTTTTGGCCGCGCCCGATGAAATCCGCGCGCTGCGCCGCACCTTGGCGGCGATGGCCAAAACCCTGCGCGGGCGCGAGCAGCGCCTGGTGGAGGCCCTGGCCGAAGAGCGCGCGTTGCTGCGCGAAGTGCATCACCGGGTGAAAAACAATCTGCAAATGGTCGCCAGCTTGCTCAACATTCAGGCGCGCGGCGCCCGCGATGAAAGCGAAGCGCGCGGCCTTTCGCGCGCGCATGATCGTGTTCAGCTGCTGGCGCTGGTGCACCAGGGCATTTACAGCTCAGGCGCGGTGCGCGCCCTGCATGTGGACGAATTGGCCGCCGACATCGCGCGCACGTTGATGCAATCGCGCGGCTTGCAAGCGCAAAACGTGCGCTTCCATTTCACCGAGGTCCGCACCGACGCCGATCGCGCCGCGCCGCTTTCGTTCCTCATGGGCGAGGCGATCTCGGCCGCGCTCGATGAAGCGGGCGAGGAAGGCGCGATCCACCTGCATTTGCAGCAGGATGAGGATGGCGAGGTGAGGTTCGCGGTGGATATTGAGGGGGCTTCGGGCGGCGAAATCTCCCCGCAAAGCGTGCGCCTGACCGATGCCTTCGCCCGTCAACTCGGCGCAAAGCTCGGGCGCGATCCCTCGCGCCCGAGCCGTATATGGGTCACTTTAGCGTCGCCGGCTTAGCGGCGGGCGAGCAGCAGGCCGAGCAGCACGCCCGCGCCCAGCGAAACGCCCAGCGCCGTTCCCGGCCGTTCGCGCACTTGCTCGACAGCATAGGTTGCGCCGTCGCGCGCGCGCACGCTCAGCGTTTCGCGGATGCCCTGCACGCGCTTGCCGGCTGTCGTCACTTCCGCGCGGGCGGCTTTGCCTGCCGCGTCGGCAAGGCGCGACACGTCTTTGCTCAGCTCGGCGAAATCATCGAGCACGTCATTCGCGCGCGCGCGCACATTGTGGCGCATCGCGCCATTGCGGCGTTGCTCGCGCGTGGATTGTTGCATGGATTGGGCCATAGCTTGGTCCTCCTGGAGCTTTGAAAAGGGGCGAGGGCCGCCCGCTACGGAGGCTCAACACGGAAGGCGGCGCGCTGTTCCTGCGGCGCCATGCCTCGGAACTTCGCGGGCGCACGCAACGTTCTCTCGCACAAGGCGCTAAGGAGAATGCCGCGATGCTGGGCTGGATGATTTTGCTGGGGGTTGGCGCGATCGGCGCCGGGCTTCTCGACTTTGTCGTCTTGGCGGGCATGCTCGCGTTCGTGCTCCGCCTTTTCTTCCTAATCCTGCTCGCGCTGTTGGTGATCAGCGTGGTCAGCCGCTGGATGGAGCGGGGCGGGGCGCCTCCAAGTGCGTGGTGGCGCGATCTGGAGCAAGAATGATGTCTCTGCTCGAACGGTTCGGCGTGCGCCGCCGCCGGCGGTGGGTGATCGATTCCCCTCCCGAGAATGTGGATTGGCGCCCGGTCCGCCCGCGCGCAAATCAAACGCCAGTGCGCGCGCGCCGGGCGGAAGCAGATTGCATCGTCGAGACGCGCGGCGGCCAGCTGCGCGCCCGCGGCGGCAGGGACTTTATCGTCACTTACGATCACGGCGGCCAAGCCGTGGTGCGCGGCGACATTTTCGAGCGCAGCTACGAGCCGCTGGGCGATGGCCGCTTCCGCAAGCGCACCGACGTTATTTTTCACGCCTTTGAGCTTGATCGGCCGGCCATTGTGCACACATTGGAGGGGCCGCAATCGGCTGAACCCGGAGATTGGGTTGTCGAAGGCGTCGCGGGTGAGCTATGGCCGGTGCCCCGCGCCGAAGCGGTGAAGAAGTACGATGACGCCTAGGAGGAGTGCGTGATGTTCAAGTTGCCCGAGTTGCCTTTTTCCATGGATGCGCTCGAGCCGGCGATGTCGCGCACCACCTTTGAATATCATTATTCCAAGCACCACGCCGCCTACGTCAAAAACATGAACGCCATTCTGGCCGATTTGCCCAACGCGCCCGCTACGTTGGAAGAGGTCGTCGCGCTCTCCGTGCGCGAGAACAACAAGAAGCTGTTCAACAACGCGGCGCAAACCTGGAATCACGCTTTCTTCTGGGAAAGCCTTTCGCCCACGCCGCAGAACCCGGAAGGGGAGCTGAAGGCGGCGCTGGAAAAAGCCTTTGGCTCGGTCGATGGCTTCCGAGAAAAATTCGCCGCCGCCGGCGTCGGCCACTTTGCTTCCGGCTGGGCTTGGCTGGTCGCCGATAAGGCCGGTGACGTGAAGATCATCGACACGCACGACGCCGCCACCGCGCTGACGGAAGAAGGCGTAACGCCGCTGCTCGTCTCCGACGTGTGGGAGCATGCGTATTATATCGATTACAAGAACGATCGCGCCGCCTTCCTCAAAGGCTTCGTGGAGAAGCTGGCGAACTGGCGCTTCGCTGAAGCGCAATACGCCGCCGCACGCAAAGGTGAAGCGGGCTGGCGCTATCCCAGCTAGGAACTAGCCAAAGGCGCGGGCGTTCTCCAAGCGAACGACACTTTGCTTGGAGGATGTCATGCTTTCGTGGGCGCTAATTTTCTTTGTTGTCGCGATTATCGCGGCGGTGTTCGGCTTCGGCGGCATTGCCTCGGCGTCGGCCGGCATCGCGCAGATTCTGTTCTTCCTGTTTCTGGTCCTGTTCGTCGTCTCGCTCGTCATGGGCATGGCGCGAAGGGGCTAACGCGAAGCTTTCAGCTTCGGCGGATTCAGCACCGCTCGCTGCGCGGCGACGAGATCGCGCAGCCAGCGGTGAACCGCTTTTGTGCGGGCGTTTTCCACCACGTCCTTGTGCGTGCCCAGCCAAAGCCGCCGCATGATTTTCAGCTGCGGCAGCACGCGTTTTAAGCCTTGCGCCATAAAGCAGGGCAGCACGCCAATTCCCCCGCCATGCGCGATAATCTCCACCTGCGCGCGGATCGATGAGCTCGAAAGCGCCGGCCGCAAATTTGGCCCGATCTCTTCCAGATAGCGCAGCTCTTCCGCGTACAGCAGATCGTCCACATAGCCCACCATGTCATGCGCCTGCAGCGCCTCCGCGCTTTCGGGCGCGCCGCGGCGTTTGATGTAAGCCGGCGCAGCGTAGAGGCCGAGCTGGTAATCGGTCAGCGGCTCATGCGCCACGCGCGCGCTTTTGGACGCGGTCAGCGTGATGGCGATGTCCACCTCGCGTTTGCTGGGGGAGAGAAACCCGCTCTGCGCCGCCAGCTCGATGCGCAAGCCCGGATGCGCCGCGTGCAGCGCCGGCAGCGCCGGCGCCAGGATCACCGCGCCGAAGCCTTCGGCCGCGCTGATGCGCACCGTGCCGCCCACGATGTTGGGCTCCGCCGCGCGGCTCACCGCCTCCATCGAAGCTTCCGCTTCGAGCGCGGCCGCCATCAGGCGCGAGCCCGCCGCCGTCAGCTGAATGCCGGAAGGGGAGCGCACGAACAAAGTCGAGCGCAGCGCCGTCTCTAGCCGCGCCAGGCGCCGCCCAACGGTGGCCGCGTCCACGCCGAGCCGCGCGCCCGCGCCCGCCAGCGTGCCCGCGCGCGTGGCGGCCAGGAAGAGGCGCAGATCATCCCAATCGTACTGCATGCGGCCCGCGCGCGTGCGCCCCCATCCTGCAAATTTGCATTACCAGTATGGCGCCAATGGGCGTATGGGGAAGCCAGGAAACGCCGGAAGGACACCCCCATGCGCGCGATCGAGCACCTCATCAACGGTAAGGCCGTAGCGGGCGGCGCCCGTCAGGGCGACGTCTTCAACCCCAACACCGGCCAGGTGCAGGCCAAGGTCGCGTTCTCGACCGCGAAGGACGTGGATTCCGCCGTCCAAGCCGCCGCCAAGGCTTTCCCCGCCTGGGCCGCCACCAATCCCCAGCGCCGCGCGCGCGTGATGTTCGCGTTCAAGGCCCTGGTCGAAGCCAACATGGATGAGCTCGCGCACATCCTTTCCTCCGAGCACGGCAAGGTGATCGCGGACGCGAAGGGCGATATCCAGCGCGGGCTTGAAGTGATCGAATTCGCCTGCGGCATTCCGCACGCGATGAAGGGCGAATACACCGAGGGCGCCGGCCCTGGCATCGATGTGTATTCGATGCGCCAGCCACTCGGCGTGGTCGCCGGCATCACGCCGTTCAACTTCCCGGCCATGATCCCGATGTGGATGTTCGGCGTGGCGATCGCCTGCGGCAACACGTTCGTGCTGAAGCCGAGCGAGAAAGACCCCACCGTGCCCTTGCGCCTGGCGCAGCTCATGCTGGAAGCGGGCCTGCCCGAAGGCGTCTTGAACGTCGTGCACGGTGATAAGGAAGCAGTGGACGCGATCCTCGCGCACCCGGAGATCAAGGCGGTCAGCTTCGTCGGCTCCTCCGACATCGCGCATTACATCTACAGCCACGGCACGGCCAACGGCAAACGCGTGCAGGCCATGGGCGGGGCGAAGAACCACGGCGTGGTGCTGCCCGATGCGGATATGGATCAGGTGGTGAAGGATCTCGTCGGCGCCGCCTACGGCTCGGCGGGCGAGCGCTGCATGGCGCTGCCGGTGGTCGTGCCGGTCGGCAAAAAAACCGCCGATGAATTGCGCGAGCGCCTGATCCCCGAGATCGAGCGCATGAAAGTGGGTATCTCCACGGATGCCGAAGCGCAATACGGCCCGGTGGTTTCCGCCGCGCACAAAGCGAAGATCGAAGATTATATCCGCATCGGCGCCGAAGAGGGCGCGGAGCTCGTGCGCGATGGCCGCGGCTTCAAGCTGCAAGGCTATGAAGACGGCTTCTTCGTCGGCCCCTCGCTGTTCGACGGCGTGAAAACCGGCATGAAGACCTACAAGGAAGAAATCTTCGGCCCGGTGCTGCAGATCGTGCGCGCAGAGACGTTCGAGGAAGCGCTCGCGCTGCCTTCGCAGCATCAATACGGCAACGGCGTCGCCATCTTCACCCGCAACGGCCGCGCCGCGCGCGAGTTCGCGGCGCGCGTGAATGTCGGCATGGTGGGCATCAACGTGCCGATCCCGGTGCCGGTGGCCTACCACACCTTCGGCGGCTGGAAACGCTCTGCGTTCGGCGATACCAACGTGCACGGCATGGAAGGCGTGAAGTTCTACACCAAAGTGAAGACCGTGACCGCGCGCTGGCCGGAAGGCATGACGGAGGATTCGAGCTTCGTCATTCCGACGATGCGGTGATGAGCGATTTGATCATTGCAAAAGCCATTGAGTTCGCACTAAGCGAGACCTTATCTGCGACCTATCATCGGGTGATGGGTAGTCGCGTCCAGCGGGCGCGCGAAATCCTCATCGAGGAGCTGAGAACGGCTCAGATCGATGTCGGTGAAGCTGCCAAAGACGACGAAACCGTTGGCATGATGATCAGCTTTGCTGAGGCGGTTCGGCACAACGCGGCGTTCCGCAACCTCAGACTGATCGCCCAAGTCCTAGCGAACAAGGCGGTGACGCCCGATGCTCGCAAAGACGATTTCGCGATGTGGGCGGACATGATCGCAATGCTCCTGCCGGAAGAAGTCATTGTCCTTGCGACAATTCAGAGGCATGCCGAAACTGAAGGCGCAAAAAATATGCCGATAGATCGGACGCACAAGGCGATTCTTGCTGCAACACGCTCCGATCTCGTCGGAAACAAGAAGCTCTGTGCCTCTGAGGAAGAGCTCCAAGCCATCGGAAGCGCGCTATTGCGCACGGGATGCCTGATTCCGGTTGTCTTAGATGGAACGGGCATGACGTTCTCGCCATCGTACAAGATGAAAGAGCTCGCAAAGATGGCGCGGATGCAGGAAGCGGCTGACGAGATACTCGTTGAGTTTGGGCTTATAAAAAAGTGACAGACATCCTCACCTCCGCCTCCGCCGGCCTTGCGCGCATCACGCTGAACCGACCGGCGGCGCTGCATGCGCTCAACACGCATATGTGCGCGAACATGATCCAGGCGCTGCTGGCGTGGCGCGAGGACGCGAGCATCCATGCTGTGCTGCTCGATCACGCGCCCGGCACACGCGGCTTTTGCGCGGGCGGGGATATTCGCATGATCGCGGAGAGCGGCGCGAAGGATAGCAAAGAGGCGCGCGCGTTCTTCTTCACCGAGTATCGGCTGAACCATCTGCTGTTTACATACCCCAAGCCGATCGTGGCGCTGATCGACGGAATCACCATGGGCGGGGGCGTGGGCATATCCATGCCCGCGCGCTTCCGCATCGCCACGGAAAACACAACCTACGCCATGCCGGAAACCGGCATCGGCTTGTTTCCCGATGTCGGCGGCGGCTGGTACTTGCCGCGCAAGCCCGGCCAGATCGGCATGTGGCTGGCGCTCACCGGCGCGCGCCTGAAAGCGGCGGATTGCCTGATCGCGGGCGTGGCCACGCATTACATGCCGACCGAAATTCTCGAAGCCGCCCGCGCGCAAATCGCCGGCGCGGCGCAAACGCATGACGCAGGCCGTGCGCTGGAGAGCGGCCTTGAAGCGCTTTCCGAAAGCGCCGGCAAG
>DAOMPU010000145.1:0-6742 GCA_035444925.1 Terricaulis sp.
TGGCGACCCCGGAGAGATTCGAACTCCCGACCGTGTCCTTAGGACGGACCCGCTCTATCCAGCTGAGCTACGGGGCCTGCGCGGGGGGCAGAGCTAAGCGCTTGCGGGCGCCCTCGCAACCGCTTTGGCGCTGGACTTGGGCGAAGCGGCGGGCCCATCATGGCCTCTGCGCGGTCGCGTCAGGGTGGGAGTAGGCGATGGGCAAGCGTTTCGCGAACCTGTGGTCGGATGCGGCCGCCGGGCTCACCGCCACCGCGCATACGCGTGCGAGCATTATCCGCTGGGGCTTCGTGCTGGCGCTGACGGCCGTGTGGCTCGGCGGGGGTATGGCGCATTGGCTGGGCCAAGGGCGCGATCCGCTGGACGCGCTTTACCGCACGCTTGGCGCGGTGACGATGTGGGATCCGTATTTCGAGCCCGAGAGCTTGGTTGTTCAGGTGGTCCGCTTTGCGGCGTTGGCCGTCCCGGTCGTGGGCCTGCTGTTTGCGTTCTCCGGGCAGTTTGGGCGCGCGCTGGCGCGCATCTTCAATCTCGGCGCGGCCCGTCACGTGGTGATCGCCGGCGATGGCGCGCCCGCGCTTTCGCTCGCGCTCGATTGCCGCAAGAAGGGCGACGCGGTGATGCTGATCGCGCAGGGGCTGGCGGAGGAAACCGCTTTGGGCCTGCGCCGGCGCGGCGTCGTTGTGCTGGAAGGCGCGGCCGCGCATGCGCACACGCTGCAGGTCGCACGCGCGCATCACGCGGCGCATGTGGTGGCGTTCGAGGCGGACGATACACTCAACTTGCAGATTGAGGCGGCGGTGCGCCGCCTGGTGGGCAAGGCCAAACGCAAGCCGCCGATCGGCGTGCACGTGGCCACGCGCTCGCCGCTGCTGCTGCGCGAAGCGCGCGAGATGAGATCGGCCCAGATGCGCACGCAGCAAGGCGCCAAGGCGCCCGATCCGCCGATTGATCCGAAGCCCTTCTCTCTGGAGGAGATCGCCGCGCGCGCCCTGTTGCAGGAGCAAAGCCAGGTGCTGCTCGATCTCGCGCAAACTTTGAAGCAAGAGCGCGTGCATCTTGTGTGCTTCGGCTTTGACAGCGCCGCCGAAGCCTTGGCGGAGCGTGTGTTTTCGAGCCTCTGGTCGGCGCATTTCGGCGCGCCGCGCATCAGTGTGCTGACGCCCGATCCGCAAGCGGCCGAGGCGGGCTTTCGCGCGCGCCATCGCGAAGCGTTCGCCCATCCGGACGTGTGGAGCGCCGACATCGCCTTCCTGCCGTTCGATTGGAACGCGGCCTCCATCGGCGCGGAAGTGTTCGATGCGGTGGAGGCCGCGCGCGGGGCGCCGACGGGTGCGATCGTCTCCACCGGGACCGACCCTGGCAACATTCATCTCGCGATCTCGTTGATGCGCGCCTGCAATTCCGGCCCGCGCTGGCCGATCCCGATCTATCTGTTCGAAACCACGCAAAGCGAGTTCTCGCTGCAATACGCTAAAGGTGATGAAACCGAGGCGCTGGATGCGTATCTCCTGGCCTTCGGCGCCCATCAGGTGACGGCCACCCGCGCGCGCGTGATCAATGGCGCGCTCGATAAGGGCGCGGCGATCGCGCATGAGCATTATGTCAAAGGCCTCAGCGAAAAGGCGCCGCTCGCCATGCGCGAGCTGCAATCGGCCATGCGCGATTGGGGCGGCGTGATGGAAACCTTCCGCGCGGCCAATCGCGGGGCGGCGGATTCGGCCATGGTGAAATTGTGGGATGCGGGCTGGCGTGCGGCGCGGGACGGCGAAAAGGGCGATCCCCAGCCTGCGCTGCCGGAGGCGATGATCCCGCTTATGGCCGAGCGCGAGCATGATCGCTGGATGGCCGAGCGGCTGATTTCAGGCTGGCGCCCCACGCGCCCCGGCGAAGCGCGCAACAATTCCATCATGGCGCACGATAAGCTCGCGCCGTGGAGCGCGCTCAGCGAGAGCGATAAGCACAAGGACGAAGTGCAGGTGCGCGCCGGCATTGACGTGGCGCGCGCCACGCACCCAAACGGCTTCGTGCGCCGCGCTTAAGCGAGTTCTAATCGCCGATGCGCCCGCCATCGTCGCGGGTGACCACCACCACCGCCGAGCGCGGCCAGCCGCCATCGGGGAAGCTCGAAGGCGCGGGCGCGCCGGCCCAGCGTGTTTCGGAGAAATCGACGCCTGCAACGTCGCTTTCGCCCGGATGCTGGACGGCGCAGAAGAAGGCGCGCTCATCGGGCGCCATCAGCGGCCCACAAATTTCCGCGCCAATCGGGCCGACCAGGAAGCGCTTGAGCGGGCGCGGCCCCGCGCCATTCAAAGGCGTGGCGAGCACGCTGTCGTTGCAATCGGCGAAAATGTCCGGGCTGCCGTCGGTGGAAATCCAGACGCGATGGTCGCTATCAATGAAGATGTTGTCGGGGCAGGCGAAGCGATCGCCGCTGATGGTTTGCTCGGCGCTGAAGCCCGCGCCCACATGGGCGGCGCGCCCATTGCGCGCGGCCGCCGTGAGTGCTTCGGCGTTGGCGTCTCCGCCCACCACGAATGCTTCCCAGGTAAAGCTTTCCGAGCCGCAATCGCCGCCGGCTTCATCAATGCGCAGCACGTGGCCGGCGAGATTGGCGAACGCAGCGCCCGTTTCGTCGGTGCGGTTGGGATTGCCTGCGCGCGCGGCGGAATTGGGCCGATAAGTCTTGGTGCAGACAATCAGCACCGGCCCTTGGCCCACCCAATTTGCGTCGCACACCGGCTCGACATCCTCTGGCCGATCCATCGGCGTGGCGCCCATCAGGCGCGCCGCTTCGCGCGCGCGGATCGCCACATCGGCCGCATCGCGGAAGCGGATCGGCGAGCCTTGCGCCTGCGCCGCGGCGTTGGCGGCTTCCGCGTTCATCGCCAGCCAGCGGCCCGTGCCGTCCGCTTCAAAGCGCGCGCAATAGAGCGGGCCCTCATCGAGTAGGTCCATGTTGGCTGCGCGGTTGGCGGGATCGAAGCGGCCTTGCGTCACGAATTTATAGACATGCTCATCCGGCTGATCATCGCCCATATAGGTGGCGACGCGCCCGTCGCGGGTGAGCGCGGTGTTGGCGCATTCCTGGTTCTTGCGGCCCAGCGCGGTGCGTTTTTTTGGCGTCGAGTGCGGATCGTAAGGATCGATCTCCACCACCCAGCCATAGAGCGCCGGCCCGTACTGATTTTCTGCGAACTGGAATTGGCGCGGCAGCACCTCCACCGCAGGCAGATAAGACGGATAGCGGAAAATACGCGCATCGCGCACGTGATCTTCATCGCCGGTGGCGGGCGTGACGTTGCGTTCGGGCGCGAAATACACCGAGTGGAAATTCTCTTCCGCCGTCAGATACGTGCCCCACGGCGTCAGCCCGCCCGCGCAATTGGCCAGCGTGCCGCAGCGCACCGCGTCGGCGGGCGCCGGCGCGCCGCGATCGGGCTCTGCCGCGTTGACCGCAGCGGCGCCCGCTTGAATCCAAGCGTGGCGCGCGGCCGGCCCGGTGAATTGCACCGGTGTGAACGGCGTGATGCGCCGATTGCGCCCTTGGCCGGGCGCGGAATTCTTCACCGCGCGCCAGCCGCCGCCGTCCCGTTCGATCTCCACCACGGTGGCGCCGATGGAGGTAAACAGCGCCTCGATCTGCGCCGGCGTGAACGCGCGCGGATCGGCGACGTTGGGAAACGCCATCTCCGGCCCGAAATATTCGTTGTTGGCGCAAAGGATCATGCGATCCTGATGCTTGGGCGGGGGATAGGCGAACTCGCCCGCGAACAACGCGAGCATGTCGTTATGCGTGCCGAAGCGCTTTTCCTGTTCTTCGCGGGTTAGCGCGGCCGGATCGAACGGCGCCATATTTTCGAACAACGGATCGCCCCAGGCGATCAGCGTGCGCCACGAATAGCCGGGCGGCACAGTGATGGTGTCGGCGTTGGTGGCGGGCACGCTGGCGAACGCCAAAGGCGCAGGCGCCTGGCCGCCGCGCGCGGTGGCGCAGCCGGCGAGGTTCAGCAGCGGCAAGCCGGCCAGCCCGCCCAAAAGCGCGCGGCGCGATGCGATCAATTCGTTCAGATGGGGCGCTTTGCTCAACTCGGCTGACCTTATGTTTGTTGCCCGCGCTCTAGTCACGCTGCGCGACATTGGTGTGACAAGCCGCGCGGAGCGCCTGCTTCAAATCGTCTATCTCCGCCAGCTTGGCGTGGAACAAGCGCCAATCGTCGCTTTCCGCGATCGGCGCCCAGAGCGCCTCCACTTCTTCGATCACCAGGCTCGCGGGCGCGGGCCGCGCCCAATAGGGATGCGCGAGAAATTCGTCATTTCCCGCGCCGGTGCGCGCCGCCAGGCCATCGCGTATCGGCGCGAAATCAGCACGGGCGTAAAGCGCCGCTTGCGGACTTTGCGCCGCGCGCGCCTCGGCGCCGCAAACCCAATCGTGGAAGAATTGATCAAAGCCCGCTTGCGCGGCGTGCAGCCAGTCGAACAACGCCTGGATGAATTCGAGATCGCGCTGAATATCGCCCGGCGCAAGATTGAGCCGGCCGAATAGCGCGCGCCGCAAGCCTTGCTGGAACGCCGGAACGTAGCGTTTCAGCTCGGCCTCCAGCAGCGGCGCCGGGCAGACCAGCGAAAGCGCCCCGCCCAATTGCGCCAGCGCCCAGGACACCGCCTCCGGCTGGCGCCCGTAAGCATAAAGCCCGGTTTCATCGAAATAGGCGGCGGTGAAGCTTGGATCGAGCATGGGCAGAAAGCGCCAAGGCCCGTAATCGAAACTCTCTCCGGTGACGTTGAGATTGTCCGTGTTCAACACGCCGTGCACGAAGCCCGCCGCCATCCAGCTGCCTGCAAGCCGCGCGCTGGCTTCCACGATCTCACCCATCAGGGCCGCCGCTTGCGCCTCGCCCTCCAAGGCCGCGTGATGCGGGTAATAGGCGGCGACGCAATGGGCGATCAGCGTGCGCATCAAGTCTTCGCGCTCGAAATAGGCGATCCGCTGGAACGTGCCGAAGCGGATGTGGCTGTGCTGTAGGCGCACCAGCACCGAGGAGCGCGTCGGCGAAGGCTCATCGCCGCGCATCAGCGCTTCGCCGGTCTCGATCAGCGACAGCGCCTTGGACGTGCTGACGCCCAGCGCCTCCAGCATCTCGGCGGCCAGCACCTCGCGCACCCCGCCTTTCAGCGTCAGGCGCCCATCGCCGCGGCGCGAATAGGGGGTCTGCCCGGAGCCCTTGGTTCCCAGATCGAGCAGCCGGCCTTCGCGGTCGCGCAGCTGCGCGTAGAGGAAACCGCGCCCGTCGCCGAGGTCTGGGTTGTAGGTGCGGAATTGATGGCCGTGATAGCGCATGGCGAGCGGCGTGGGCATATTGCCGGGAAGCGGCTCAAAAGCGCCCAGATGGGCGATCCATTCGCCCTCGCTGAGCGTGTCCAGCCCGATCGCTTCGGCCCAATTCTGGTTGCGCCGCCGCAGGACGTGCTGTGGAAAACGCGCCGGCGCCACAGGATCGGCAAATTCACCGCCCAACGCAGCAAACAGAGGGTCAGGCCGATAGAGAGGGCTTGGCGGCATGCAAGGCCTATCTAAGCGCGCGAGCAGCCCGCGTCATGCGCGCATATTGGCGCGACCGGCGGTGACGGCGCCAATGATCTGTGCCACAAACGTGAGGGGGCGCGCAGTGAGGGAAGTTCGCATGTCGATGCGGGGTTTGGGCGTTGTCAGCGTGGCCGCGTGCTTGGCGCTGGCGGCCTGCGGCGATAGCGGCGCCAGCAAGACCGAAGCGAGCTCCGCGGCGGCGATGTCGGCCGCGCTCGACATCTGCGAGGGCGATCAGGGGCGGTTTGCCCGCAATGTGTGCGAGAACCGCCAGCTCGCGGCGATCGATGGCCAAATCCGCGAAGCCCTAGTGGCCGAAAGCGCCTCGATCTCGGACGCCGGCGCGCAGCTTCTGATCCAGAATCAGGCGCGCTGGCGCGAAGCCGCGCGCGTGAGCTGCGGCCTGCTGGACGCCGAAACCGCCCCCACGATCGAGCAGCAATCGTGCCTGGAAACGCAGTTCCGCCAGCGTTTGGCGGACGCGCAGAGCGCCGTGCAGGAGGCTGGCGGCTTTGTGTTTCAGCGCGTGGAGCTGATGGAGGCGGCGCCGGCCGCGGCGCAGATCGCGGAAGCCGCCGGCATGTCCGACGTGGCGATCGTGCGCGACATCCGCTTCCCGCGCATCGACGGCCAGCAGACACCGGAAATCCAGCGCTTCAACGATATCGTCGCGCGCCAGCCGCGCCACAGCCTCGCCGACGCAACGAGCGAGATCGTCGATTATCAGATCGTGTTCGCGGGGCCCGAGCTGATCTCCGTGCGCTTCATTTCCAGCGAAGATACGCTGGGCGCGGCGCATCCGAACAGTTCGGTCAATTCCGTCACCGTGCTGATGCGCGAGGGGCGTGAGATCACGGCCAGCGATGTGTTCAGCGCCGGCAGCGGCTGGGAGGATTTCCTCACCACGCGTTCGGTGGAGGCGATCACGCGGCAATTCGCGGAGTACGATTTCGCCCCGCCCGAACGGGACGTGCGTGAAACCGCCACCAAGCCGCATCTGTGGCTGGTGAACGAGCAGGGCCTCACCGTGCTTTTCCCGCCCTATAGTTTCGGCGGGCCTTATGCGCTCGGCGGCACGGAAGTGATGATCCCCTGGGCCGATCTGCGCGAGTTTCTGAACCCCGCGGCGCCCGCGCCGATCCGGCCAGCGGTATA
>DAOMPU010000146.1:0-6732 GCA_035444925.1 Terricaulis sp.
CCGAACAGCATCATGGTGTTGTCGCGGAAGAAGAGTTCGTTTTCGACGCCGGCGTAGCCCGAGCCCATGCCGCGCTTCACGAAGAGCACCGTCTTCGCCTTCTCCACGTCCAAAATCGGCATGCCGAAGATCGGCGATTGCGGATCGGTTTTGGCGACCGGGTTGGTCACGTCATTCGCGCCAATCACGTAAGCCACATCCGCTTGTGAAAACTCGTTGTTGATGTCTTCCAGCTCGAACACCTCGTCATACGGCACGTTGGCTTCCGCGAGCAGCACGTTCATGTGGCCGGGCATGCGGCCCGCGACCGGGTGGATGGCGTACTTCACCTCCACGCCCTCTTTCTTCAGCATGTCCGCCATTTCGCGCACGCTGTGCTGAGCTTGCGCCACCGCCATGCCGTAGCCGGGCACGATGATCACTTTGGAGGCGTTCTTCATGATGAAGGCCGCATCGTCCGCGCTGCCTTGCTTCACGGGGCGCGTTTCCACTTTGCCCGCGGCCGCGCCGCCATCCGCCGCGCCGAAGCCGCCGAGGATGACGGAGATGAAGCTGCGGTTCATCCCCTTGCACATGATGTAGCTAAGGATGGCGCCGGAGGAGCCGACCAGCGCGCCGGTGATGATCAGCGCGATGTTTTCCAGCGTGAAGCCGAGCGCCGCGGCCGCCCAGCCGGAATACGAGTTCAGCATCGAGACGACGACGGGCATATCCGCCCCGCCGATCGGGATGATGAGCGTGACGCCGATCAGCAACGAAAGAGCCACCAGCGCCCAGAAATGCCATTTCTCCGCGCCGCCCGATTGCACCATCATCACGATCAGCACCGCGATGCCGAGCGCGATGGCGATGTTGAGCAAATGGCGCGCCGGCAGAATGATCGGCGCGCCGCTCATATTGCCGTTGAGCTTAGCGAAGGCGATGACCGAGCCCGTGAAGGTGATCGCGCCGATGGCCGCGCCCAGCGAAAGCTCGATCAGCGATTGCAGATGAATGTGCCCACCTTCAGCGATGCCGAAGCTCTCCGGCGCGTAAAACGCCGCGCACGCCACCGCGACAGCGGCGAGACCCACGAGCGAGTGGAACGCGGCCACCAGCTGGGGCATCGCCGTCATTTTGATCTGGCGCGCGATCAATGCGCCCACGCCCCCGCCGATGGCGACGCCGGCGAGGATGATGAGGATCGTAGTTTGATCGAGATCGACCAGAAACAGCGTCACGCCTACGGCGAGCGCCATGCCGATCATGCCAAACGTATTGCCTTGCCGGCTCGTCTCGGGGCTCGAAAGCCCGCGCAGCGCCAGAATGAACAGCACCCCGGAAACGAGATAGAGCAGAGCGGCGAGATCAGCGTTCATGTCAGCCCCTTAGCGGCCAAGGCGGCGCCAGCGCGCCCAGCCGGATAGCAACGTCGCCGCGGGCGCGGCGAAAAACAGAATGGCGCCCACCCACATCGGCAGGTCTTTGTCGATCCAGCCGAGGAAGGCGAGCACGTTGCCGATGATCGGCACGAAGGCGAGGAAAAAGCCAAGAATGGTGGATGGGAACGCGCCCCAATCGAACGCCTCCTGCACCCACTCGACCACGAAATAGATCTGCAGCACGCACAGGCCGACCCAGATCAAAGCGATCGCACAGCCCACGCCGGCGCAGCCTGTCATCCGCATTTGGAAGCGGCGCATTTCCTCGCGGGCGCGGGTGCGGTCGAACGTGTGCGGCTGCACCGCGGGCTCATCGCGCAGCGCCGAAAGCGCGCGCGAGGCGCCCATGCGCATGTCGTCGTCGTTGGTGGTGTAGCCATCTTCGCGCTGAGCCTCTTCGTTGAAGGCTTCAACAATCGGGTAAAGATCGGCGATGGCCTGCGGCCCGCCCGCCGCATTGCGCACGCCTTCCAGAAAGCGGCGCGCGAACGCCTCCGGCGAGAGGCGCCCGTCAAGGTAAGCTTCGATCAGCGCGCGCCAGGCCGCCGCATCCATGCGCTTACTTCTTCTCTTTCTTCTTATACATCGCCAGCATGCGCTGGGTGACGAGGAAGCCGCCGAAAATGTTGACGGCCGCGAGCGCCGCCGCGATCCCGCCCGCGCCCTTGGCGACCCAGCCGCCATCCACTTGCGCGCTGGCCGCAGCCGCGATCAGCGCGCCGACGATGATAACGGAGGAAATCGCGTTGGTGACGGCCATGAGCGGCGTGTGCAAAGCCGGCGTCACCGACCACACCACGTAATAGCCGACGAAAATCGCCAGCACGAAAATGGCCAGATAAAATACGAACGGATCGACCATGAACGCTTGCTCCCTCATCTTGGGGCTTAAGCGAACAGGCGAAACTGTCAACAAAAACGCGGCTTAGCCGGCGAATCGCTCGTGGCAGCTATTGGCTTTGGCGGCGCGCGCGGCGCGGGGGCGTGCGGCCCAATAGGCGCGCGCGGCGCTGGCGGCGTAGCGGCCGGTCATGCCTTGCAGGCCCGGCTCTGTGTGCAGGCGCGCGAGGATCGAGCCTAGAATGTCCGCGCCATGGGGATGGGTGACAGGGTTGAGCCCGTCCTGCGCGGCGATTGCCCCGGCGCAATCGGCCAGATCGTTGCCGCGCTCGGTGATCTCGTCATAGGCGGGATTGTCGCGCTGGGCGTGCGCAGAGAGCGGGAGAGCTAAAGCGGCAAGACAAAGGCTTAAGGCGATCATCTTGCGCATGCGGGCTTCCTCTCAGCTGGTTTCGTACGTTGCGTCCGCGCGGACGATGAGGCCCGCTTCGTCGATCTCATGCACCTCGACCGTGCGCTCGCCGCGATGATTACGATAAATCAAGGCATGGCCGCGCGCGCCGACGAAAAGCGCTTCGGGAGTAAAGGTGAGTTGCGGCGCCCGCTCAAGCGCGCGCTGCACATAAGAGCGCAACATCGGCTTGCCGAGGATCACCCCATCGGCCGAAAAGCCAAGCGCCATGATGTAGGGCGAAGAAAACTCGATATCGTCCGCATAGAGCGCGACGATGGCTTCCACATCGCGCTTGTTCCACGCTTCGTAATAGCGTTGGGCGAACTCGATATCGTTCATGCCGCACTCGCGGGCGCGAAGTGCGGATGGATCAGCGCCCCGCCCTTGGCGAGCATGGCGCCCTTGATGATCTCATCGTCCCAGGCCGGCGCGAAAGCTTTGCTTTCTTTGTCCGTCAGCAGGGGCAGCAGCGCGAGCAGGTTCTTGGCGTAGAGCGAGGAAGAATCGGCCGCCAGGCGCGCGGGCAGATTGGTGAAGCCCATGATCTTCACGCCGCCGACTTCCACCAATTCGTCCGGCTTCGAGAGCGGGCAATTGCCGCCCTGCGCCACCGCGAGATCGATGATCACCGAACCAGGGCGCATGCTCTTGGCCTGCGCCTCGGTGACCAGCACCGGCGCAGGTCGGCCCGGGATCAGCGCCGTGGTGATGACGATGTCCTGCTTGGCGATGTGCTGGGTGACCAGTTCGGCCTGTTTGGCCTGATATTCCGCGCTCATCGGCTTGGCGTAACCGGCGGCGGTTTCGGCCTGCTTGAACTCTTCATCCTCGACGGCGACGAACTTGCCGCCAAGCGAAGCGACTTGTTCTTTTGTGGCGGGGCGCACGTCCGTGGCGCTCACCACGGCGCCGAGGCGCCGCGCGGTGGCGATGGCTTGGAGGCCCGCAACGCCGACGCCCATGATGAACACTTTGGCCGCGGCCACCGTGCCGGCGGCCGTCATCATCATCGGAAACGCGCGGCCATAAAGCGCGGCCGCTTCCAGCACGGCGCGATAGCCCGCGAGGTTGGCCTGGCTGGAAAGCGCATCCATCGATTGCGCGCGGGAGATGCGTGGGATGAATTCCATCGCCAGCGCATCGATCTTGGCTTTCGCCAACGCATCGACCACGCCGCGATCGCCGTAAGGCTCAAGCAGCGCGGCGAGGCCCGCGCCCGGCTTGATCGCGGCGATTTCCGCATCGGTCGGCCGGCGCACTTTGACGACAAGATCGGCTTGGCCGATGCCGCCCTCCGCGCTCACTTCCGCGCCGGCGTCTTTATATTGCTGATCGGGCGCGGCGGCGGCTTCCCCCGCGCCGGCCTGGATGGTGACCGTGTGGCCAAGGCCCACGATCTTCTTCACCGTCTCCGGCGTGGCGGCGACGCGGGTTTCCCCGGGAGCGCTCTCCTTGAGGACCGCAATCCGCAACGGATCAGCCCATCGCGCCGGCGAGCGCGGGCACGATCATCCCGCCCAGGCCCAAAACAACCCACAACGCCACCTGCACCGCCCAATAGACGCTCGGCATTTTGAAGAGCAGGCCCACCGCGACGCCGATGGCGACGAAGGAGAAGAAGCCCGGCCACCAGCCCATGCCGATGGCGAACGCGAGCGTCAGCAGCATCACCGCCTGCGCGATCAGCCCGCTGGTCCAGACGCTGGCCCAGATGAAGCCGCTGAAGGTTTCCTTCTGGTCGCGGATGTCCATATCCCCGCGCGCGCCGCTTTGCGCCATGCCCTCTACTCCTTGCTGGCCGTTGCGTTGGCGGGGTGTAAACCGCGCCGGGCTGGCGAACAAGCGGGCCCGACGCCGCGCCCCCGCCCCGTCTCAGAATTGGACGCCGGCGCCCCCCGCGGCCTTCGCCTGGCGAATGTCCCGTTCGGAGACGGCCAAGAAATCAAGCTCCGGCCCCTCCAGCCGGGCGGCGGTCAGCACCCCCGAGGCGTAGGCGCCGGTGTCCACACCGACGCGGCGGCGGTCGGAATACGGGGAATCGACCGGGGTATGCCCATGCACCACCCGATATTTGCCGCGGCGGCGGCTGTTGAGGAAGCGGGCGCGGATCCAGAACAGGTCGCGGTCGGTCTGTTTGGTCAGCGGGCGGGCCGGATCGATGCCGGCATGGGCGAACACGTAATCGCCGACGGCGATGTAGCGCTCCAAATCCTTGAGGAACTTGAGGTGGGCGGGCGGCAATTTTTCGCTCAAAGCGGCGGCGGCGGCGGCCCAATCCTCATCCTTCGAATGCAGCGGCGAGGGCGGCTGCACGCCATAGGAAAGCAGCGTTTCGTTGCCCCCATGCATGAGCCAGGCGCGGTGCGTGATCGGATCTTCCAGAAAGGCGAGCATGGATTGCTCGTGATTGCCTTTGAGATAGCGCCGCTCGAAGCCGGCCGGCCGGGCCTCGATCAGCAGGTCGAGCACGCGTGAGCTCTCACGCCCGCGATCGACATAATCGCCCAGGAAAATCACCACCGGCTCGCCGGCGGGGCGCAAATCCTCGATCGCGCGCGCCTCCAGGCGCTTCAACATTTCCTCAAGCAGATCGGCGCGGCCATGAATATCGCCCACGGCGTAGCGCACACGCCCATCCGGGCAGGCGGCCGGCGGCGGCGGCTTGGGCATGAGCATCGCCAGCAAATCCATCACGCGAACGCTAGGCTTGCGCCAGAACGCTGGCAATGGTGAACGGCGGAGCGAAACTTGCAGCGCGCAGCTTCTGGACCTTGCATGAGCACGCCTCCCCTCGTTTCGGTCATCATGGCCAATCTGAACGGCGCCGCGCACATCAGCGCAGCGGTGCGCGCGGTGTTGCGCCAAAGCCTGACGGATTTGGAGCTGATCCTCTCTGACGACGGATCGAGCGACGACAGCCTCGCGCGCGCCGGCGCCGCGGCGGAAAGCGATCCGCGCCTGGTGGTGCTGGCGCACGCCGCGCCAAGCGGCCCCGCCGCGGCCCGCAACCGCGCGCTGGCCGCCGCCAAAGGCCAATGGATCGCCATTGTCGATAATGACGACCTGATCCACCCGCACCGGCTGGAACAATTGATCGCCGCCGCGATGCGCGACGGCGCTGACATCGCGGCCGACGATTTACTCGTCTTTTACCAAGATGGCGCGCGGGCCCCGCACGCGCACCTGAATTGGGACGCCCCGCGCTGGATCAGCCCGGCGGCGTACGAGCGCAGCAACCGCATGCTCGGCCCCGGCCCTTCGCTCGGCTATTTGAAGCCGGTGTTCAAACGCGCGCTGGGCGCGCGCTACGACGAAACCCTGCGCATCGCCGAGGACAGCGATCTCATTCTGCGCCTGCTGATCAGCGGGGCGCGGATGCGCGTTTACCCCAAGCCTGGCTATTTCTACCGCAAACACGCGGGCTCGATCTCGCACCGCCTCAGCGCCCCGCCGCTGGATGCGCTGATTGCGGCCTATTCCAAGCTGGATTCCGGCGCCGATCCCGCCCTGGGAGAAGCTTTGGCCGCCCAGCGCGCGGCGCTGAAAGATGCGCGCGGCTTCGTCGATCTGGCGGACGCCCTCAAAGCCAAGAATTTCGCCGCCGCCGCCGGCGCGGCGCTGAAACGGCCCGCCGCCGCGCTGCTGCTGCGCGATGCGATCGGCGCGCGGCTCTTCCCGGCCAAGACGCGTGCGCCGCTGGCCGGCAAGCGCGTGACGCTGCTTTCGCGTCAGCGCATCGTCGGGAACACGAACGGCAGTTCGGCCTATGTGCTGGCGATCGCGGGCGCGCTGAAATCGGCTGGCTATAGCGTCGATTATATCGGCGTTTCGCCCAAGATTTTTGGGCGATGGGCGGTTTTCCGGCTCAAGCCCGAGATCGCGGAATCCTTCGATCGTTATGTGATTCATGGCGGGGTCAGGCTCGGCGACATCGTGCTGGCGCGCGATCCGCGGGTTTGGAGCGCCTCGGCCATGGCCGTGCTGGAGCGCGGCCTGGGCAAACTGGGAATAGCGCCG
>DAOMPU010000147.1:0-6717 GCA_035444925.1 Terricaulis sp.
GGCGAGGGCGCCGGCGGTCCATAGCATGCGCGTCGATCTGTTTGATTTCGAGCTGCCGGAAGAGGCGATCGCGCTGCGCCCGGCGCGGCCGCGCGATAGCGCCAAGCTGCTGCACGTGCGGGCCGATGGGTTTGACGATCTGATCGTGCGCGATGCGCCGGCGCTGCTGCGCCCGGGCGACCTGCTGGTTTTCAACGACACACGCGTGATCCCGGCGCGCCTCAAGGGCGTGCGGACGCGCGAGGAAAACCGCGTCGCGGTGGAAGCCACGCTGCATAAAAGGCTCTCGTCCAACCAATGGGCAGCGTTCGCCAAGCCGGGCAAGCGGCTGAAAGAGGGTGACCGCATCCGCTTCGGCGCGGAGAGCGAGGGCGCGTGCATGCTGAGCGGGCTCGACGCCACGATCGTCGCCAAGGGCGAAGCGGGCGAGGTGACGCTCGCGTTCGATCTCGCCGGGCCCGATCTCGATGCGGCTATCGCCGCGCACGGTGAAATGCCGCTGCCGCCCTATATCGCCGCAAAGCGCGCCGAGGATGAGGCGGATTTCGCGGATTATCAGACGGTGTACGCGGCCAGGGATGGCGCGGTCGCTGCGCCCACAGCGGGGTTGCACTTCACGGACGATCTGCTCGCGCGCTTCGCGGCCGCCGGCGTGCAGCAAGCGCGGGTGACGCTGCATGTGGGGGCGGGCACGTTCCTGCCGGTGAAAGCCGAAGATACGGCGGAGCATAAAATGCACGCCGAATGGCGCGAGATTGGCGCGGAGGCCGCCGACGCAATAAACCGCGCCAAGGCCGAAGGCCGGCGCGTGATCGCGGTGGGCACCACTGCGCTGCGCTCGCTGGAAAGCGCGGCAAACGAAGATGGCAGCGTGCGCGCGGAAGCGGGCGACACCTCCATCTTCATCACGCCGGGCTATCACTTCCGCGTGGTCGATGGGCTTTGGACCAATTTCCACCTGCCGCGCTCGACGCTGTTCATGCTGGTTTCCGCGTTCGCGGGGCTGGAGCGCATGCAAGCGGCATACGCGCACGCGATCGCGCACTTCTATCGCTTCTATTCCTATGGCGACGCCAGCCTGCTATGGCGCGCGCCATGACGGCGTTTCCCTTCACCCTTCATGCGACGGACGGCGCGGCGCGCAGCGGCGTTCTGAAAACGCCGCGTGGCGATATCCGCACGCCGGCGTTCATGCCGGTGGGCACGGCGGGCACTGTGAAAGGGCTGACGGTGGATCAGGTCGCGTTCACCGGCGCGGACATCATCCTCGGCAACACCTATCATCTCATGCTGCGCCCGGGCGGGGAGCGTTTGCAGCGCCTGGGCGGCCTGCATCGCTTCATGCGCTGGGATAAGCCGATCCTCACCGATAGCGGCGGCTATCAGGTGATGTCGCTCTCGCAGCTTCGCAAGCTCGATAAGGACGGCGTCACTTTCCGCAGCCACGTAGATGGCGGCGAGCATCGGCTGACGCCAGAGCGCGCGATGGCGCTGCAAGCCGATCTGATTGGAGCCGACATCATCATGCAGCTGGACGAATGCCCGGCTCTGCCGGCGGCGCGCGAGGATGTGCAGAAGGCGATGGAGCTTTCGCTGGATTGGGCCGGGCGCTGCAAGCGCGCGTTCGGCCAACGGGAAACGCAAAATCTGTTCGCCATCGTGCAGGGCGGGATCGACCCTGACTTGCGCGCGCAATCTGCCGCCGCGCTGGTGCGTGAAGGCTTCGACGGCTACGCGATCGGCGGGCTGGCGGTGGGCGAAGGGCAGGCCGCGATGCTGGCGACGCTGGATGTCACCACGCCGCTGCTGCCGGCGGATCGCCCGCGTTACCTGATGGGTGTCGGTAAGCCGCTTGATATTGTTGAAAGCGTCGCGCGCGGCGTGGATATGTTCGATTGCGTGCTGCCCACGCGCTCAGGGCGCCACGGCCAAGCGTGGACCGATCAAGGCCCGCTCAACATCACCAATGCGCGCTTCGCGGAAGACACTTCTCCGCTCGATGAAGCGCTCGATTGCCCGGCCAGCAGCCTTTATTCGAAGGCGTATCTGCATCATTTGTTTAAGGCCGGCGAATTGCTCGGCCAGGTGCTGCTCTCTTGGCACAACATCGCCTATTATCAGGGCCTCACCGCGCGGATGCGCGCCGCCATCGCCGCGGGGCGCTTCGCGGATTTCCGCGCAAATTTCCGCGCTGGCCTCAGCGCTGCGGGCGCGGCGGGGGCGGGGGCGGAATAATCGCCGGGCAGCCGAGCGAGGCGCCGTAGCCGCGAAGAAAAGTGCGCCGCTGCTGGCCGTTGGCCACCGCGCGCAGCGCATCGCGCTCGGCCCGGCTCGCGCCTGAAAGGCGGCGGATCCAGGAGCGGAACGGGATGAAATCGTTCACCGTGTCCTGCGCCGCTTCGATCACCTGATCTTCAACGAAATCGCCGCTGCGATCCCAGATATTGCGGTTCGGCCCTGGCTGATAGCTTTCAGGACCGAGCACGGCGTCGAGGCTGGCGATCTGGCGCGCGATCTCTGGGCAGCCTTCCGTGAGTGTGGCGGTGGAGTACGGATACTCCAAACCACGCAACACCATTGGAATTTCCTGGCGCACCAAGTTCACGTCGCGCAGCGGTTGCGCCGTTGCGTCGATCACGCCGCGGCGCGTGTCGGCTGTGTTTCCCGTCGAGCAGGCGCTGACGCCCAAAGCCAGGACAAGGCCGAGGAGAATGGTGGTGCGCATGGTGAGCCCCCGAACAATCGCGCTTCCTATACCGGCGCCAGAAGGCCACGCCAATGCGGCGAGACAAGGGAGGCGGCAAAGGTTATGGGCAAAGCCCATGCTGCCGGTCGATTCCGCCCTGCCAGAGCTTCTGGATGCGCTCGCGCGCCGCAGCGAGGCCGTGCTGGTGGCGCCGCCCGGGGCGGGCAAGACCACGCGCGTGCCGCCCGCGTTGCTGGGCGCGGAATGGGCCGCCGGCGCCAAGCTGATCCTGCTGCAGCCCCGCCGCATCGCCGCGCGCGCGGCCGCTGCGCGCATGGCTCAGCAAATGGCCGAGCGCGTGGGTGAAACGGTGGGCTACCGGGTGCGCCTCGACGCGCGCGTCAGCGCCAAAACGCGGATCGAGGTGGTCACCGAGGGCGTGTTCACGCGGCTCATTCAAGACGATCCCGAATTGCGCGGCGTGGCCGCCGTTCTGTTCGATGAATTTCATGAGCGGAGCCTCGAAGGCGATTTGGGTTTGGCGCTGGCGCGCGAAGCGCAGGGCGCGCTCCGGCCCGATCTGCGGCTGCTCGTCATGTCCGCCACGCTGGACGCGGCGCGCATCGCAGCGCTGCTGGGCGATGCGCCGGTGGTGGTGAGCGAGGGGCGGATGTTTCCGGTGGCGCTGCGCTATCGCCCGCGCGATCCGCGCGCGCAATTGGAAGATGAAGTCGCCGCCGCTGCGCGCAAAGCGCTGGCGGAGGAGGAAGGCAGCGCGCTGGTTTTCCTGCCCGGCGTGCGCGAGATCGAACGCACGGCAGAGCGGCTGCGCGCCAGCCTCAGCGATGCGCGCGTGGACGTGCGCCCGCTTTACGGCGCGATGGCGCCCACCGATCAGGATGCCGCGATCGCGCCCGCGCCGGCGGGGCGGCGCAAAGTTGTGCTGGCGACGTCGATCGCCGAAACCAGCCTCACCATCGAGGGCGTGCGCATCGTGGTGGATGCGGGGCTTTCGCGCCGGCCGACGTTTGAGCCGAGTCTCGGCCTATCGCGCCTGGAAACCGTGCGCGCCAGCCAGGCGGCCATCACGCAACGCGCCGGCCGCGCGGGGCGCCTTGAGCCTGGTGTTTGCGTGCGGCTGTGGAGCGAAGGCGAAACGCGGGCGCTGCCGGCGTTTGATCGGCCAGAGATACTCGATGCGGATTTGGCCAGCCTCGCGCTCGATCTCGCGGCGTGGGGCGCGCACGATCCGGGCGCGCTGGCCTGGCTTGATCCCCCGCCCAAGCCTGCCTGGGCGGAAGCGGTGGCGCTGCTGAAACGCATCGGCGCGCTGGACGAAGGCGGCGCACTGACGGCGCATGGGCGCGCGGTCGCGGCGCTGCCGCTGCCGCCGCGCTTGGCGCATATGGTGCTGGTTGCGGCGCGTGAGGGCGACGCATTACTCGCCGCGCGCATCGCGCTGCTACTGACCGAGCAGGGGCTGGGCGGGCGCGGCGTGGATTTGCGCGATCGTTTGCAGCGCTTCGCGGGCGAGCGCGGCCAGCGTGCGGAAGCGGCGCGGGGCCTGGCGCAACGCATCGCCGAGCGCGCGAGCGGGAAAGGCGGGGCGGTGGATTTCGCGCGCGCGGGCGCGGTGCTGGCGCTGGCGTTTCCCGATCGGTTGGCCAAGGCGCGCGGCGGGGGATTTCTGATGGCCAACGGGCGCGCGGCGGCGATGGACGCGGCCGAGCCGCTTTCGCAATCGCCGTTCGTGGTGATTGCCGACATCGCCGGCGCGGCGGGGCGCGCGCAAGTGCTGCTGGCGGCGCCGATCACGCTGGCGGAGATCGAGGCGCAGTTTGGCGCAGGCATCGAAACGCGCGCGAGCGTCAGCATCGACGCGGCCACCGGCGCGATGCGCGGGCGGCGCGTGCGCATGCTGGGGCGGCTGACGCTGAGCGAAGCGCCGCTGGAGCGGCTCTCCGGCGCGGAACTGGCGGAAGCGTTGGCCAACGCGGTGCGCGAGCAAGGGCTCGCGCTGCTGGATTGGGATGAAGCGGCGCTGCAAACGCGGGCGCGCGTTGCGTTCCTGCGTGGGCTCGATGGCGAGGCCTGGCCCGATTGGAGCGATGAGGCGCTGCTCGAAACGCTGGATGATTGGCTGGCGCCTGCGCTGACGGGCGTGCAGCGTCTGAAAGACGTGAACGTCGCGCAGGCGCTGCTGAACGCGCTGCCTTATGATTTGCGCCAGCGGCTGAATGCAGAGGCGCCGGCGCGGTTTGAGACGCCGGCCCGCTCGTCTCTGGCGATTGATTACGCCGCCGAGGGCGGGCCTGCGCTCGACGTGCGGCTGCAAGAGATGTTCGGCCAGGATAAGCATCCCGCCATCGCCGGCGGGCGCGCGCCGCTGACGCTGCGCCTGCTTTCGCCCGCGCATCGCCCGGTGCAGACCACCAAGGATTTGCCGGGCTTCTGGCGCGGTTCTTACGCCGGCGTGCGCGCGGATATGCGCGGGCGATACCCGAAGCACCCTTGGCCCGAAGACCCCTTAAGCGCCCCGCCCACGCGCCGCGCCAAGCCCAGAGGCTCCTGATGATCCCCACGCTTGACGATATTGCCGCCGCCGCCAAACGCATCGAAGGCATCGCCGTGCGCACGCCCCTGGTGCGCAACGATAAGCTTGATGAACTCACGGGCGCGAAGATCTGGGTGAAGGCCGAAAATCTCCAGCGCGGCGGCGCCTTCAAGATGCGCGGCGCAACCAATGCGATCGCAGCATTGGATCCCGAAGTGCGCAAGCGCGGCGTGATCGCGTTTTCATCGGGCAATCACGCGATCGCCGTTTCGACGGCGGCGAAGATTTTTGGCGTCAAAGCCACGATCGTGATGCCCGCCGATGCGCCGCGCATCAAGCTGGAGACCACGCGCGCCAATGGCGCCGAGGTTGTGACCTATGATCGCGTGAATGAAAGCCGCGAGGAGATCGGCGCGAAAATTTCGGGCGATCGGGGGCTCGCGCTGATTAAGCCGTTCGACGATCCGTTCGTGATCGCGGGCCAAGGCACGGCGGGGCTCGAAATTGCGCAGGAGCTCAGCCCCGACATTGCGCTCGTGCCTGGCAGCGGGGGCGGGCTCACATCCGGCGTCGCGCTGGCGCTGCCGAACGCGCGCGTCCATGCGATCGAGCCGGAAGGCCACGACGACATCACCCGCTCGCTCAAGAGCGGCAAGCGCGAGCGCAACGCGCCCGGCATCCGCTCCATCTGCGACGGCCTGCTGACCGAGGAGATGGGCGACATCACCTACGAGATCGCGCGCACGCGCTTTGCCGGCGCCGTCAGCGTGCCGGAGATCGAGGTGAAGCGCGCCATGGCGTTCGCGTTCCGCCATTTGAAGCTGGTGCTGGAGCCTTCAGGCGCGATCGGCCTCGCCGCGGCGCTGACGGGCGCGGTGGATGTGAAAGGCAAAACGATCGCCATCGTCGCCAGCGGCGGCAACGTGGATGCGGAAACCTTCATGGATGCGCTGCGGGCTTAGCGCTCCCCGCGGTTGAGATCGCGTTCCAGCGTGATCGGCGTTGGCGCGCCGGCGAGGCGGTGGCGATAGACCTGCAGGTTTTCCGTCACGCGCTGCACGTAATTGCGCGTTTCGCCGAACGGGATCAGCTCGATCCAATCGATCGTATCGACGCTATTGCTGCGCGGATCGCCCCATTCGGCGATCCAATTGCGCACATTGTGCGCGCCCGCATTGTAGGACGCGATCGCCAGCACGTACGAGCCGCCGAAATCGTCGATCCGGTCGGCGAGATAAGACGAGCCGAGCGTCATATTGTACTGCGGGTCGCTGGTCAGCGCGCCGCGCTCATAGGTGAGGCCCACGCGCCGCGCCTGCGCTTGCGCGGTGGAAGGGATCAGCTGCATCAGCCCGCGCGCGTTGGCGCTGGAGACGGCGGCCATGTCGAACTCGCTCTCCTGGCGGATGATGGCGAGCACCAGCGCCGGCTCGGGCCGGCCGGAGCTTTGCACCCGCGCGGGCAGATCGATCAGCGG
>DAOMPU010000148.1:0-6696 GCA_035444925.1 Terricaulis sp.
AGATCGCCGAATTCTGCGGCCTGCATCCGCTGGAAGTGCAAGGCATCGCCAACGAGGACGTGGCCAAGGGCATCCGCGGCGTCGATCCGATCGCCGGAGGCTTCCTCTCGCGCGAGGAAATCGCCAAGGGCGAGGCGGAAGAGACCTACAAGCTGAAGCCGCTCGAGCAGAAGCGCATCGACCTGCCGGTCGTGAAAAAGCGCGGCGCCCGCTACACGCCGATCGCGCGCCGCCAGGATCGCCCCGACGCGATCGCCTGGTTCTTGAAGAACCACCCGGAAATCCCGGACTCCAAAGTCGTAAAGCTGATCGGCACCACCAAAGCCACGATCGAGCAAGTGCGTTCGCGCGCGCATTGGAATTCCAGCCAGATCAAGCCGGTCGATCCGGTATCGCTGGGCCTGTGCAGCCAGATCGAGCTTGACGCCGTGGTGTCAGACGCCGCCGCCGCAAAGGCCCGCGCCGACGCGCGCCTCGCCAAGGCCGAAGCCAAAACGCTGAAAGCCGCGCAAGAAACCGTGCCGCCCGAGACGTACGAGCAAAGCGAAGGCTAAATTCACTTTAATTCGGCGTTGAGGCGCCGGCGCAGTGTGCGCATACTGCCGCCCTGGAGGGGATCGTGCAGCGTAAACTGGCGGCCGTGCTCAGCGCCGATATCGTCGGCTATGGGCAATTGATGCAGCGCGACGAGGCGGGCACGCTGGCGCGCGTGCGCGCCGCCATGAACGACGTGCTCGGCCCCCGCGTGACCGCCCAAGGCGGGCGCGTGGTGAAGCTCATGGGCGACGGCGCGCTGGCCGAGTTCGCCTCCATCGTCGCGGCCATGCGCTGCGCAATGGAAGTCCAGGCGGCGATGAGCGCGCTCGATACCGATCTGCCGGCTGACATGCGCCTCAGCTATCGCATCGGCGTCAATTTGGGCGACGTGATCGTGCAGGACGACGACATTTTCGGCGACGGGGTGAACGTGGCCGCGCGCCTGCAGGCGCTGGCGCCGCCGGGCGGGGTGGCGTTCTCGCGCTTCGTGCGCGAGCAGATCGAGGGCAAGCTGGCGATCAGCTTTGAAGACCTTGGCGAGCACGCGATGAAGAACGCCGAGCGCCCGGTGCATGTGTTCGCCGCGCGCGCAGGCGCGGACGCGCCCGCGGGCGACAG
This sequence comes from Terricaulis sp., assembly GCA_035444925.1. Classification (GTDB taxonomy): domain Bacteria; phylum Pseudomonadota; class Alphaproteobacteria; order Caulobacterales; family Aquidulcibacteraceae; genus Vitreimonas. The sequence goes on from DAOMPU010000148.1 coordinate 1,156, forward strand.
CGCGGCCAAGGACGGCGTCTCAATCTGCGTGATGCCCTTCTCCAACATGAGCGGCGATCCCGAGCAGGAATATTTCTCCGACGGCGTGACCGAAGACATCATCACCGATCTCTCGCGCATCTCCGCGCTTTCGGTGGTCTCGCGCTCGACCGCGTTCACCTTCAAGGGCAAGGCGATCGAAGTCGGCAAGGCGGCGCGCCAGCTCGGCGTCAATTACGTGCTCGAAGGCAGCGTACGCCGCGCGGGCAACCGGGTGCGCATCTCCGCCCAGCTGATCGACGGCAAAGCCGACAACCACATCTGGGCCGAGCGCTACGACCGCGACCTGAACGACATCTTCGCGCTGCAAACGGAAATTTCCGAAGCGATCGTCGCCGCGCTCAAGCTCAAGCTGTTGCCGAATGAACGTGAGGCGCTGGAGACGCGATCGAGCGTCAACCCCGCCGCCTACAAGCTCTACCTGATGGCGCGCCATTATATGTGGAGCCCTTCGCGCCGGCACCTTGAATTGGTGGCGCGCATCTGCCGCCGCATTCTGGAGATCGAAAGCGGTTACGCCAACGCGTGGGCGATGCTGGCGCTTTCGCTGATGCGCTTACAGGAAAGCACCGATGACGATGAGGCGCGGCGCGCCGCCGAGCGCGCGGTTGAGATCGACCCCAAACTGGCGGAAGGGCACGCGGCGCTGGCGGTGTGCCATGCGCTGGCCGGCGATTACGAGCAAGCGCTGACCGCCCAGGCGCTGGCGCTCAAGCTGGACCCGGATTCCGTGCAGGCCCATCGCGTCGCGGGGCGCACCTTCCAGATGCTCCACCGCTACCGCGAGGCCGCGCATCATTACGCAAAGGCCTCGCAACTGGGCCACAACAGCACCTCGGCGCTGCACGTGCAGTGCCTCATGTTGTTGGGCGAGCAAGCGGAAGCCCGCGCCGTGGCGGCGCGCGCCATGGAAGCGATCGAGAAAACGGTCGCCGGCTTCAACGATGACGGCATGGTGCTGGCCAACGGCGCCACCATGCTGATCACGCTGGGCGAAGTAGAGCGCGCGCGCGATTGGGCTGAGCGCGCGATGCTGCTCGATCCCGACAACACCACGATGCTTTACAATCTGGCCTGCAGCTTCGTGGATTTGGGCGAGGTGGACGCGGCGCTCGATTGCCTTGAGCAAGCTTTGCAGCGCGCCTCGACCGAATTGGTGCGCTGGACGCGCACTGATACGGATTTCGATCCGGTGCGCACGCATCCGCGTTTTGTGGCGCTTATGGAAGCGGCTGAAGCCAGGCTGCATGGCGCTGACGCGCCGCCTGCGCCGCGCAAACGCGCTAAGAAAAAAGATTGAGCGTCACCGCGTAACGGCGATGGAAGTCTGCGGATCGCGGTGAAGCCAAGCGGCTACGCCGGAAATCAAGGCGAGCGGCTACGCCGCCAGGGGCGCGCCAAGCGCCCCCGCGGCGCGTGCGCCGGCTAATGGTGCGACAATTTCTGTCGCAGCTCTTCGATTTCTTCTTTGAGTTTGAGTTTTTGGCGTTTCATCGCCGAGAGCCGCGTCAAATCCGCAGCAGGCCTTTTGGCCTCGTTTTCAATGATGATGTCTAAATCCCGATGCCGGGCGTCGAGTTCGCGAATACGCTGCTCGATTGCCATCTTGGGCGCCTCCTTTTGGTTGGGCCGATTACTAAGATGGCGCCGAAGGGCGGTGTTGTCTCGTTACATCTGTTAAAAATTTTAATCTTTTGGTGAATCGTTGGTTACACCTGCCAAACAAGCGCGCGCCGCGCCCGCTTTACAGGCAGCGCGGCGCGTGGCTTAGCTCATTTTTCGCCCGTGCGGGGGCATGGATTCTGGCGCTATGGATTGGGACGACGACGCGGAATTCGACATCGCCGACACGCCGGAAAAGCGCGCGCTCAAGTCGCGGCTGATGGAGCTGCGCGAAGAGCATCGCGCCCTCGACTCCGCCATATTCGCCCTTCAGGAACAAAGCGGTGGGGACGCGCTGCAATTGGCGCGGCTCAAAAAACGCAAGCTCGTTCTGAAGGATCAGATCCAATGGATCGAAGATCGGCTGACGCCGGACATCATCGCCTGAAAGCCGCTTACGTCCTGTGGACAAGTGCGGCGCTGCTTACCGCGCTGCCGGGCGCTGCGCTGGCGCAAGAGCAAACCGGCGAGCGCGCGGCCGAAGCCAAAGGCGTGTTCTCCATCGCCGTGGAAAACGACAGCCTCTCCTCCGGCGCAGATCGCAACTACACCTCCGGCATCAAGCTCGCTTACGTCTCCCCCGCTGAAGGCGTTCCAAATTGGCTGCGCGGCGCGGGCGATTTCACGCGCACAATTTCGGGCTCCTCGCCCGACTTCTGGGGCGTCGCAATCGGCCAATCGATTTTCACGCCGGAGGACATCAGCGCCAATCCCGCCCCGCCCGATCAGCACCCCTACGCCGGCTGGCTCTACATGCAGATCATGGTCGGCGCCGAGCAGAACCGCACCGATGGGCGCGCGCCCCGCTACATGGATACGTACGAGCTTGAGTTCGGCGTCACCGGCCCGTGGGCGCAAGGCGAGGAGGCCCAGCGCGGCATCCATGAATGGCTCGGCGCCCCCGATCCGCAAGGCTGGGACAGCCAGCTCGAAAACGAATTCGCCTTCGCGGTCTCGATGGATCGCCGCTGGCGCGCGCTTCGCGCCTATATCGACGTGCCGGGCGGGCTAGAGTTTGATTTAACGCCCAGCGCCGGCGCGACCATCGGTACGCTGCGCACGGAGGCGCGCGTGGGTGCGACGGCGCGCATCGGCTGGCGCATCGACAATGATTACGGCCCCCCGCGCGTGCGCCCCTCGCTTTCGGGCGTGGAGCATTTCAGCGGCGGGCCGCTTTCCTGGTCGATCTTCGCGGGCGTGCAAGGGCGCGGCGTGGCGCGCAATCTCTTCCTGGATGGCAACACCTTCCGCGACGACGGCCCCTCCGTGGACCGCAATCCGTGGGTGGCCGATTTCCAGACCGGGTTTTCCATCAGCGCCGGCGATTGGCGCCTCGCCTACACCTATGTGTGGCGCACCGAGGAATTCGAAACACAACCCACGCGTCAGGATTTCGGCGCGCTGGCGATCAGCGTGCGGCTCTAATTACTCCACCGCTTCGCGCCAATCGCGCCCGCCCATCAGCACCGCGGCTTCGATGGCGGCGCGCGCGCGGTCCGGCCGCTCGATCACCAGCATGTGCGTGGCGCCCTCCACCGTCGCCAAGCGCGCGTCCGGCTTCATCGCCGCAAAGCGATGCGCCGACGCGGGGACCAGCGTGGAGTTTTTCTCCGCCCGCAGCAGCACGATCGGCGCGCTGACCCGCCGCAGCGCGCCCCAAGGATCGTTGCGCTGCGCGCAGAAGGTCGCGGCCTCATACGCCGGCGCGCAGGCGAGCTTGAAGCCGCCGCGCTTGGAATCTTCCACCAAGCCATCGCCCACATAATCTTCAATCACGTCGCGCGGGAACGTCTTGAATACGCCCCGCCCCTCGAACCCGGCGACGGCCTCTTCGCGCGAAGCAAAATGCGCGCGCCGGCGCGCCGCCCCGCGCGCCAGCGGAAAGGTGTGGCGCATAATCAGCGGCCCAAGCGGCGCTTCAAACGCCGCATACGCCACCGCCGGCATGATCACCGGATCGAATAGCGCGAGCGACGACACCAGATCGGGCCGGCGCGCCGCAATCATCAAACTCACCGTGGCGCCCATCGAATGGCCGGCCAGCGTCACCGGGCGGCGCGCATGCTTTTCCAGCAGCGCGATCAGATCGTCGCGATGGCGCCGCCAGGAGGAATAGCCCCAGGTTTTCGCCGGCAATTCCGTGCGCCCATGCCCGCGCGCATCAATGGCCCACACGCTGAAGCGCTCGCCCAGCGGGGCGAGCATGGCGCGATAGGTGCGCGCGTTGAAGCCGGTGGCATGGATGAACACGATGTCGGGGCTCGCCCCCTCCGGCCCGAACCCAAGCGCCGCCATGCGCCCGCCCGGAAGGTCGAAGCCGAGGCGGCGGAAAGAGGCGGAGGTGTCGGCGAGGGTCACGGCGAAATAGGGGAGTACGGGAGTAGGGCAGTACGGGAATAAGGGAGTACGAATGCATAGCTCAACATATTCCCCTACTCCCGTACTCCCCTACTCCCGTCATCCCCTAGGCGCCGAAAACCCGCCGCAGCGTCTCCGTGTTCCGCCGCCCCGGATTGCCGCGGATCGCGCGCTCCTCGGTGGCGATGTAGCGGAAGCAGCCGTCAAGCGCCTTGGTGGTGGAGAAATCCGTCACTTCGGTGCGCAGTTGCGTGGTCATGCTGGCGAGGCCCACTTCGCGCAGCGCCGTGCGCATCAGCGTGAACGCGCCCGAGCTTGTCAGCGCTTCGCGCATGACGGGCTTAAGCAAGCGCGTCAGCCCGGTTTCCGTGCGCCCGCGCAGATATTGCGTGGCGCTATCGGAGCCGCCGCGCACGATGGCGATGGCGTCCGCGATGGTGATGGTGCGCACCGCATCCACGAACATGCCCGCCGCGCGCGGCATGGTCGTGGTGGCGGCGTCGTTGAGGTTCTGCTGCAGATTATCCAGCGGCGCGGACATGCCAAAGCGCGCCAGCGTACGTTGGCTCTCGCCCAGCATCCCCGGCAGCGGAATGCGCACATTGAGATCGCGCCAGAACGCCTGCGGCTGCGCCAACTGATTGGTGGCGTTGTTGGAGGCCAGCGTCAGCGCCTCGCGCAGCGCGCGCGTGGCTTCCTGCTGGGTGATCCGCCCGAAGAAGGGCTGCTGCGTCTGCGCGAACGCGGGCGCCGCTGCGGAAGCGAAGAGCCCGGCAAGGAGAAGGCGGCGGGAGTGATTCTGCATGCGCGTAGTTTAGCACCTCCCACCCATCCCCGGATGCGCCGGCAGGCGCGGTCCGGGGCCTATAAACACCGCCGCCGGCGGTTATGGCCCCCGGGCTCGCCGCTTCGCCCCGGGGATGGGTGGTGTTTTATTCTGTCGCCAAGCGTGACGCGCAAAAGCGCGACAGCGCGCGAAAAATCCGGCATTATCGCACCTATGACGCTCAGCGAGCTCCTGCCCAAGCTGCATTACCCCACAAGGCTCGAAAAGCTGGTGGATGGGTGGGTGCATGGCGTGGCGCTGGTGCTGCTCACCTTCGCGGTGGGCGCCGCGCTGGGCCTGGCCATCTGGCAAGGCGGCCTTGGCATGGCCAGCGCGGTGGCGGTCTATGCCGTGTGCATGATCGCCATGTGGGGCTGCTCGATGGCCTACAACATGGCCGAGGAAGGCAAGCGCAAAGCGCTGCTGCGCCGTTTCGATCACGCCGCCATCTTCCTGATGATCGCCGGCACCTACACGCCCTTCACCGCGATCGCGTTCAACGGCTGGCTCTCCGTCGGCATGACGGCGCTGATCTGGGCGCTGGCGGCGGTCGGCGTGATCGGCAAGCTGTTCCTGCCCGGCGTGTCGAAGAAAATCTGGATCGCGCTTTACATCGCCATGGGCTGGCTGATCGTGGCCGCGACCGGGCCGCTGAT
>DAOMPU010000149.1:0-6648 GCA_035444925.1 Terricaulis sp.
GCGGCGGTGGCGGCGGCTTCCGCTTTCTCCGCTTGCGCCAACGCGCCCGCGGCGGCGGCGGCGGGCGCGAGCGTTTGCGCTTCGGCGGCGAGACGCGTCAGCGCTTCTTCAGCATCGCGCTTTTGCGCATTGAGGCGCTCGGCCTCTTCGCTGGCGCGCTGTGCGTCGACGTCGCAACGGGCGATGGCGGACTCAGCTTCGGCCAGATCGCGCTCCAGCCCCACGCGCACGCCTTCAAGGCGGCGCAGCAGCGCGGCGGCGATGGCTTCTTCTTCGCGCAGCGGGGTCAGCGCTTCGCGCGCAACATCGGCGGCGCGTTCGGCGGCGCTGGCGTCGGCGGCTGCTTGCGCGACGGCGCGCTCAGCTTCGCGCAGATGGCCTTGCGCTTCGGCTTGCCGCTGGCGCGCCTCGCTCCAGCGGCGATGCAGCAGCAGCGCCTCGGTTTCGCGCAGCGTCTGCGCGAGGCCGCGATAGCGTTCGGCTTGGCGCGCCTGCTTCTTCAGGCTCATCGCCTGCGCTTCGATTTCGGCCAGCACTTCATCGAGCCGCAGCAGGTTGGCTTCGGCGGCCTTGAGTTTCAGATCCGCTTCGTGGCGGCGCGCATGCAGGCCGGCGATGCCGGCGGCGTCTTCAAGGATGCGGCGGCGGTTTTGCGGCTTGGCCGCGATCAGTTCGCTGATCTGGCGCTGACGCACCAGCGCGGGCGAATTGGCGCCGGTGGCGGCGTCGGCAAACAGCAGTTGCACGTCCTTGGCGCGCACTTCCTTGCCGTTGATGCGATAGGTCGAGCCGAGGCCGCGGCGGATGCGGCGGGTGACTTCGAGCAGATGCTCCTTGTGGAACGGCGCGGGTGCGCGGCCTGCCGCTTCGCTCAGCACCAGCGTGACTTCCGCATGCTCGCGCGCGGGGCGGCCTGCGCTGCCGGAGAAGATCACGTCTTCCATATCGGTCGCGCGCATGGATTTGGCGCTGGTGGCGCCCATCACCCAGCGCACGCCTTCAAGCAGATTGGATTTGCCACAGCCATTGGGGCCGACGACGCCGGTCAGCCCCGGCTCGATCGGCGCGCGGGCGGTATCGACGAAGCTTTTGAAGCCGGTGAGGCGCAGCTCGATGATGTTCACGGCGTCGCCTGGCTCCCGGCGGCGTCGAGCGCGGCGGCGAGATCGCGGCCCGAGAGCGGGCCTTCATAGCGGGCGCCGTTGATGACGAAGGACGGCGTGCTGTGAATGTCGAACGCGGCCGCGCCCTCTACGATGCGCCGGATGCGCTCGGCGCCGCTGCGATCATTGATTGCGGCGTTCACTTCCGCGGCGGTGAGGCCGAAGCCTTCGCCGATGGCGATGAGGCGGCGCAGCACGCCTTGCATATTGGCTTCAGCGAAGATGGCTTCCTGCTGACGGAACAGCTCGCCCACGCGGGCGATGTATTGATCGGGCGTGGCGTTGCGGCAGCGCGCGATCTGGAAGCCGGCGAGCGCGACAGCTTCGGGCGGCGTCGGGAATTCGCGAAAGGCGATGCGCACGCGGCCGGTATCAACGTAGATCTCACGCAGCGGCTCCCAGAGTGCGGCGTGAAACGCCGCGCAGGTGGGGCACGTGACCGACGCGTACTCGATCATGGTGACGGGCGCGCTTGCGGCGCCGATCACCATGTCATCGGCCGTCAGCTCCGCGCTCGCGTACGCGCGGGGCGCGATCAGCGCGAACGCGCCGCCCAGCATCAGCGTGCGCCGGCGCAAGGGGGCGGCGCGCTGTCTCAGCTGGCGCCCCCGGCGGCGTCGAGCGCGCCTTTCAAGCCTTCCCAATTCAGCGCGCCTTCATAGCGCGCGCCGTTGATGAACAACGAAGGCGTGGAATTCACGCTCTGCCCGCGCGCCACTTCGTTGATGCGGCGGATGCGGGCCGCGCCTTCAGGATCGTTGATGCACTCGTTGATCTGCTCTTCCGAGAGGCCGGTTGCCGTGCCGATCTCGAGCAGCTTGCGGCGGATGCCCTCCATCGTGCCGGAAGCGAAGGTGGCTTGCTGCTGGCGGAAGAGTTCGCCGACGCGGACGAAATATTGATCCGGGCTCGCCCCGCCGCAGCGCGCGATCTGGAAGCCCGCGACCGCGACGGTGGCCGGGTCGGTCGGGAATTCGCGGAACACGAAGCGGACCTTGCCGGTGTCGATATATTCGCTCTTGAGCGTATCCCAGACTAGGCCGTGGAAGGTGGCGCAGTGCGGGCAGGTGGTGGAGGCGTATTCGATCAGCGTGACCGGGGCGCTCGCTTCGCCAAGCACCACGTCGTCCTCGGTCAGTCCGCCGCCGCCGCCTTTGGCGCCGCACGCGGCCACGAGGCCGGCCGCGGCCGCGCTCAGCAACAGATTCCGGCGCCCGATGATGCGCATATATTCCCTCCTGATTTGGCCCGGAGGCATAGCCGCTCTCGCCGGGGAGGGAAACCTCAGCCCTGCTTGACCGCGCGCCCAAGCCGCATCAGGGCCGATTTCAGGGCGGGATCGCCGACATGGTCAAGCGCTTGCGCCAGGGCGGCCTCTTCGCCGGGGCTGATGGGGCGCTTCAGGGGCGCGACATTGGAGGGTTCCAGGCGGGGCGCCGAGCGCTGCGCGATCCGCACCGATTTCACTTTGGCCCCGGCGGTTTTCAGCCGGTCGATCAGCAGCGGCGCCTGCTGCTGCAGGAACGGCGCGAGGGCGCTGGGCGCGCGCAGCGTCAGCACGCCGGCGGCGAGCTTTTCGGGCGTGGCGCGGGCGAAGCTTTCACCGGCGATCTCGCCCCAGCGGCGCTGCATTTCGCGTAAGCTAAGGCCCGCGTTTTTGGCGAACGGGCGGATCAAAGCGGTGATGGATTTGGCGGCGGGCGGCGCGGGTGCGATCGCGCCCCTGCCCCGTTTGGCGCTCAAGGATTGGGACGCGCGCGCTTCGGCCCGGACATCGGGGCCGCTCGCCGGGGGCGCCGGCTGAAAGCGATCACGCAGGGACATGAGGCCTCAAATCGAATCGTAAAGCGATTAAGAAAGGGTAAAGAGACCCCATGCCCGCGCTTGTTCGCAAACCCCCGCCATCTGTGGATAAGCATCTCGCGACTCGGGATAACCAGCGGGATAAGCTGCGGAAATCATTGCTTTCCTGGTATGATCGTAACGGCCGGGCGATGCCCTGGCGGGTGCGCGGGGGGCGCGGCGATCCATACCGGGTCTGGCTTTCCGAAATCATGCTGCAGCAAACCGGCGTGGCGTCGATTACCGCTTATTTTAATCGCTTCACCGAGGCCTGGCCGGATGTGGGCGCGCTGGCGGCCGCCCCGCGCGAGGCGCTGCTGAGCGCGTGGGCGGGGCTCGGCTATTATTCGCGCGCGCGCAATCTGCACGCCGCCGCGCAAAAGCTGGCGGCGGACGGGTTTCCCGAGACGGAGCAAGACTGGCGCGCGCTGCCGGGCGTGGGGCCCTACACGGCGGCGGCGATCGCGGCGATCGCGTTTGAGCAGCCGGCCAATGTGGTGGACGGCAACGTCGAGCGGGTGATGGCCCGCCTCTACGCGGTGGAGGCCCCCCTGCCCGCGGCGAAGGTGGAGCTAAAGGCGCTGGCCGGCGCGCTGGTGACGGACCAACGCCCCGGCGATTGGGCGCAGGCGCTGATGGATCTGGGCGCGACGGTTTGCACCCCGCGTTCGCCAAAATGTGACGCCTGCCCCTGGACCAAAAGCTGCGCGGCTTACGCCGGCGGCGCCCCGGAAACCTATCCGCGCAAAAGCGCCAAAGCCAAACGGCCCGAGCGCTTTGGCGCGGTGTTCGTGGCGCGGCGGGGCGCGAAGCTGTGGCTGGTGCGCCGGCCCGATAAGGGCCTGCTGGGCGGCATGGCGGGCCTGCCGACGAGTGAGTGGGGCGCGGCGCGTTTGGATGAGGCGGCGGCGCTCGAGCATGCGCCCGTTTCGGCGCTGTGGGATAAGCTGGGCGAAGTGCGCCACGTGTTCACGCATTTTTCGCTGACACTGGATGTGTATGCCGCGCGCGCGGCGCCGAAGGGCGAAGGCTGGTGGGGCGATAAAAGCGCGCTGCCGACGGTGTTTCGCAAGGCGGTGGAGTTGGGGGAGCGAATAGGGAGTAGCGAGTAGCGAATAGGGATTAAGAGTCATTCCAGACGCGCCGAAGGCGCGATCTGGAATCCAGGGATCGTAGCGTCGTGCATTTGCCCTGGATTCCACCTCTCGCTCCGCGAGCCTGGAATGACTCTATTCGCCATTCCCCTACTCGCTATTCGCTACTCGCTATTCGCATGGAGAACGAAGCAATGAGCGAGACGTTTGAAGGGGGATGCGCCTGTGGAGCCGTGCGCTTCAGGCTCGCATCGCGGCCGATGATTACGCATTGCTGCCATTGCCTCGATTGCCAGAAGCAAACCGGCGGGGCGTTCGCGATCAACGCGCTTTATGAGACGAGCCGCATCGAGCTGCTGCAAGGCGAAGTGCAGATCGTGGATATGCCCTCCCCCAGCGGGCGCGGGCATGAAGTGCATCGCTGCCCCACATGCGAGGTCGCGCTGTGGAGCGATTATGGGCGCCGGCCCTATCTGCGCTTCGTGCGCGTGGCCACGCTGGATGCGCCGCACGCGATCGAACCGGACGTGCATATTTTCGTGAAGTCGAAAGCCCCCTGGGTGCGCCTGCCGGAAGGGGCGCGCGCGTTCGAGATTTTCTACGACATGAAGGCCGAATGGCCGCCCGAGAGCCTGGCGCGGCGCGACGCGGCGAGCGCGGCGCACAAGAAACAGTGAAGGCCGCGGAGGGGAGCATCTCCGCGGCCTTCGTGTGATCGCCCCTCGGTCAAAGCGACGATCCGCTCCACCCAACTCGAACCCGCCTTCACGCTTGGAAGGAATAGCGCGGCGACCTGAGCCAGACGTGATATCTACGTAGGCGCGGGCTCGCTGGGGCGATGTGACGGACGTCACGCGCCGCCCTCGGACCGCCGGCTTCCAGCCGGCATGCGCCGGAGCCGGCCGGGGAGACGCCGGCGGTCCAAGGCGATAGAGCGCGGCGTTATTCGCCTAATTCGCTCTGCTCTCTTTGATCAGCGCTTGCAGTTTGTCGCGGGCGAGCAGTTTGATGCCGGCGCGGCCGATCGAGATCCAGCCTTCGTCGCTCCATTCGTGCAGCTTGCGGTTCACCTTCTCGCGGCTGGCGCCGATGCGGCGCGCGATTTCTGTTTGCGTCACGGTGATCGAGACGCCCTCGCCCGCCTCATCGAGCAGACGCTGCGCCAGGCGCCCGCCGAGATCGAGCAATTGCGCGTCTTCGAGCGTGGCGTTGGTGTTGCGCAGGCGGCGGCTGAGCTCGGAGATCAAACGCAGCAGCGCTTTCGGCTCGCTTTCCAGCGCGGCCAGCGCGGAATCGCGCGAGATGCGCAGCAGGCGGCAGCGGCGAATGGCGGCCACATCAGCGCTGCGCGCGCCGCCATCGAGCACGGCCATTTCGCCGATCAGCGCGCCGGGCTTCAGCGCGGCGAGGCGCACGTCGCGCCCCGATTCATTGGAGGTGCGCACCTCCACTTCGCCTTCGATCAAAACGTAGAGCGCATCGCCCTTGTCGCCGCGGGCGAACAGAAGCGCGCCCGGCTCCAGCGCGCTAGGCGCGCCGGCGCGGGCCAGGCGCGTGCGCGTTTCTTCGCTGAGAGCGGCCATCAATTCCGATTTGGCGAGGGCGGCCGCCACCGCCTCCAAATCCTTGCCTTGCGCCATGCGGGCGCTTGTTTGGGCCTGAGCGGCGGGGGCGTCAACATTTGGCGCGAAGCGCGCGCGCGGCTTTTGGGGAATTCGCCTCTGTTAGGCGGCAGGACGAATGCCTCTTGCCTATTGGCTATGGCCTATTGCCTACTGCCTATCGAGGGGGAACATTCATGTTGCAGCGCGCCATAATCGCCGCCGCCGCTCTAGCCGCGGCGCTGACGGGATCGAGCTTTGCACAGGATGCGCAGGTGGCGCACATCATCCATGCGGGGCGGCTGCTGGCCGATCCCAGCAATGGCCGCGTGCTGAGCGAGCACTCCATTCTCGTGGGCGCGGACGGCAGCGTGATTGGCGTGGCGCCCGGCTACGTGACGCGCGCGGGCGCCAACGTGATCGATCAGCGGGGTCGCTTCGTGCTGCCGGGGCTGATCGATTCCCACGTGCACTTGAGCGGCGAGCTGGGCGCCAATTCGCTGATGGATTCGGTGACGCTGACGGCGGCGGACGCGGCGCTGCGCGCGGCGGAGAATGCGCGCAAGACGCTGAACGCCGGGTTCACCACCGTGGCGGACCTCGGCGCGCCGAACGATGCGATCTTCGCGCTGCGCCGGGCGATCCGCGAAGGGCGCACGGACGGGCCGCGCATCATCGCCTCCGGCCATGGCGTCACGCCCGACGGCGGGCATGGCGACGCGCAAGGCTGGAGCCCGCACGTGCTGGACGTGCTGCGTTCTGATACGGCGTGCTCGGGCGCGGATGCGTGCCGGCGCGCGACGCGCCGGCAAATCCAGGCGGGCGCGGACGTGATCAAGATCACCGCGACGGGCGGCGTGCTTTCCAACACCAATGCCGGCGTGCTGCAGCAATTGAGCAATGACGAATTGGCCGCGATCGTGGATGCGGCCCATTCCATGGGGCGGC
>DAOMPU010000150.1:0-4271 GCA_035444925.1 Terricaulis sp.
AGGCGCGCATCCGCGTCCACCACGCCGTTATGGACGATGGCGTTTTGCGTGTAGCCGGTGGTGTAGAGCACTTTGAGATCGGGGTTGCGCTTCTTGGCTTCATCGGCCAGCACGCGCCCGCTCATTTCCGGCATCACCACGTCGGTAAACAGCAGCGAAACGCCGGGATTGGCTTCAAGCACGGTGAGCGCGGCAGGGCCGCTTGAGGCGTGCAGCACGGTGTAGCCCAGATCGCGCAGCGCCGCGACGGAGAGGTTGCGCACACGGTCATCATCCTCGACCACGAGCACCACAACAGCGGGATCGCCCGTCAGGCCTTCCTCCGAAATCGCCGCGACGGGCGCGAGTTCCTGCTCGGCCAAATTGGTGCGCGGCAGATAGAGCTTGATCGTGGTGCCCACGCCAAGCTCCGAATAGATCGAGACGTGCCCGCCCGATTGTTTCAGGAAGCCGTGTACGTGGCTGAGGCCGAGGCCGGTGCCTTTGCCGATGCCCTTTGTGGTGAAGAACGGCTCGAACGCCTGAGTCTTCACCTCCGCGCTCATGCCCGCGCCGGTGTCGGTGATCGCAACCAACACATATTGGCCGGCGGTGACGTCGATATTCGCGGCAGCGTAATCCTCATCGAGAAAGGCGTTGGCGGATTCGATGGTGAGCTTGCCCGCGCCGTCCATCGCGTCGCGCGCATTGACGCAGATGTTGAGGATCGCCTGCTCCAGCTCGTGGCGATCGGCGTTGACGCGCCAAAGGCCGCCGGAAAGCACCGTCTCCATCTCGACCTGCTCGCCAAGCGCGCGCGAAAGCATGTCCGACATATCGCCCAGCACGCGGTTGACGTCGAGCACGCTGGGCGAAAGCGGCTGGCGGCGCGCGAACGCAAGTAGCCGGCTGGTGAGCGCGGCGGCGCGGCGCGCGCCGTCGATCGCGCTCTCGATGAATTGCGGCGCCCCTTCCTGGCCGCGCTCCATGCGGCGCTTGGCGAGTTGCAGCGCCGAGAGGATCACCGCCAGCATATTGTTGAAATCGTGCGCGACGCCGCCGGTGATCTGGCCGATCGCCTCCATCTTCTGCATCTGGCGCACTTTGGCCTCAGCGCTTTCGCGCGCCGCCATTTCCTGCAGCTGGCGCGCATGCGCCGCCTGGGCTTCATCGCGTGACGCGCGCAGCTCCGCCATCGCGTTGCGCACCGCCGTCACCAGCAGCAGGCCGATTCCGAACAGCATGATTCCGGCGATCACCACCACCGTGCGCAATTGGCCGCCCGCGCTTTCGGCGGCGCGCATCACCTCAAGCATCTCGTTATGCTCACGCCGCTCGGCGACGTCGAGCAGGTCGCGCAACTCGAACATCAATTCGCGCCCGCGGTCGGAATTGATGATCAACAAGGCCTCGTTGACGCGCCCGCGTCGCGCCAGCTCGATAGTCAGCGCCATTTCGTCGATCTTGCGGGTGGCCAGTTCGCGCAGGCGGGCCGCCTCACCGACGCGCGAGGGGTCGCTCACCTGAGATTCAATGACGGCAAGTTCCCGCTCGATATCCGCGCGGCCCGCACCGAAGGGCTCAAGGTAGCCTTCATCGCGCGTGAGCAGGAAACCGCGCTGGGCGGTTTCGGTGTCTTGCAAGCCGCGCAGCAGCAGCCGGTAATGGGAGCGCATCTCCACCTGGGCGCGCACGGCGGCGTTCAGCTGCAGGCTCCGGTCCGTCTGCCAGAGGGCGCCCGCGACGGTGAGCAGCAGCAAGAACACCGCAGTCCCGAGCGCCACCGCATAGGTGGCCGCCGCAGGGAAATGGCGCCCAAGAATCTGAACTGTCATCCCGCCCCTCGATCCCGCGTCATATTCAAGAGATCAGAGGCGCTTGCAACTCATTCGCGGCGCAGGATCTTATCGACCAGAATATTCGCCCACCATTCGCCAAGAAAAGCCGCCTTAACCTTGGCCTGGTCATAGTCCTGCTCGACCCAATCGAGGAACGGCTTGCCGCTTTCTTTGGTCTCGGCCAGGTAGGTCGCGAAGAAGAAGTCGATCACGCCTGTCTTGCCTTGGCGCACGTGCAGGTATTTGAGCGATAATTGTTCCATCGCTTCTTCGATCGGGGCGCCCATGGCGAAGTGCTTGTAAAGCACGGCCATGGCGCCGGCGCGGTCCGCGCCGGATTTGCAGTGCATCAAAGCGGGATATTGGATCGTCTCGAACAGGCGCTTGGCCTGCAGCACTTGGGCGCGCGAGGGCGGCTCACGCGAATGCATGCGCGCATCGATCATTTCGATGCCGTGGCGGGCGCAGGCCTCTTTCTCGAGCTCGTAATAGCCGGCATCCCCCGGCCCGCGCAGGTTGAGGATGGTTTTTATCCCCAGCTCCTCGGCATAGCGGGCGATATGGCGTGGCGAGGGCTGGTTGGCGCGGGCCATTTTGCCCGGCTCAATCCAATGGAAATTGCGGAAGTTGGCGCGCAGGAAGCCGTGATCGCCCCAGGTCAGATCGGCCTCGGCGCGCCGGCGCCCTTCGGGCGTGGCGAGATCGAAGCGGGAGGGTTTTGCCTGGTCGGTCAATTACCTATCTCAACTTGCGGGCGCCGGGTCTGGCGCGAGGCGGGCGCGGGCCCGTATAAGGTCGTTTGACGCTGCTCGGAAGCGGGCGCCCCACCGGATTCCATGCTCAAACAGCTTCTCAACAACGCAATTATCCAATTCCTGATCGGGCGCACGATCGGGGGCTACATGCTCCTGGCCGGCGTCACCACACGCTGGGAGCGGATCAACGAGGCCGCAATCACCCCGTTCCAGCGCGGCGAGGGCAAGCTGATCACCGCCATCTGGCACGGCCGGCTGCTGCAAACCCACAAGATGTGGGCGTTCGGGCCGGGAATTCCAAAAGCCAAAGTGCTGATCTCGAACTCGCGCGAGGGCGATGTCATCACGCATGCGGTGCAAACGGTCGGGGCTTTTCCGATCCGCGGCTCGGCGGCGAAGGGCCGCCAGCTCAAAGGCGGGGTCGAGGCGATGCGCGCCATGGCCCGCCACATCGAGGACGGCGGCATTATCTGCCTGACGCCGGACGGCCCACGCGGGCCGCGCATGCGGGTCAAGGCCGGCGCGGCGCACCTGGCCAAAATCGCCGGCGCGTCGCTGATCGCGATGGCCTGGGCGACGCAGCGCCGGCGGCTGTTCAATTCCTGGGACCGCACCATGCTGCCGCTGCCGTTCGGGCGCGGCGTGCTGATCTGGGGTGAGCCGATCGCCCCGCCCGCGCCGGACGCGGACGAGGCGGAAATCGAAAAGGTGCGCGCCGCGCTGGAGGGCGAGCTCAATCGCATCACCGCGGAAGCGGATCGGCTCATGGGCCATGAGCCGGTCGAGCCTGCGCCGCCGGCGCCCGCGCGCGCGGCCTCTGCGCAGGCGGCGTCCGCGACGTGAGCTTTTCGCCCGCCCTTGCCTTTTATCGCGGCGCAACCGCGACGCTGGGCGCGTTCGCGCCGTTTTGGCTGAGCGCGCGGGCGCGGGCGGGCAAGGAAGACAGCGCGCGTTTGGGCGAGCGCTTCGGGCGCTATACGCAAGCGCGCCCAGACGGGCCGCTGGTTTGGTTTCACGCCGCGAGCGTGGGCGAAAGCGGCGTGGCGCTGGCGCTGATCGAAGCGATGGCGGCGCGCAACAGCGCGCTCTCGTTTCTGGTCAGCACCGGCACGCGCACCTCGGCCGAGCTGGTGGCGCGGCGCAAGCTGGCGCGCGTGCAGCATGTTTACGCACCGCTCGATCGCGGCGATTGCGTCAAGCGCTTCATCGCGCACTGGCGCCCGCTTCTCGGCGTGTTCGTTGAAAGCGAAATCTGGCCGAACCTGATCTTGGAAGCCGCACGTGCTGACGTGCGCCTGGCGCTCGTCAATGCGCGCATGAGCCCGAAAACCATCGCGCGCTGGCTGGGCTGGCGCGAGGCGGGGCGGCGCCTGGCGCTGGCGTTCAACTGGATCAGCGCCGCCGATGCGCGCACCGGCGAAGCATTGAGCGCGCTGCGCGGATCGGCCGTGGCGGTGCTGGGCAATTTGAAGCTGGCCGCGCCCGCCCCCGCCGTGGATGCGCCCGCGCGCGCCGCGCTGGCCGGGGAAATCGGCGCGCGCCCGGTATGGCTCGCCGCCTCCACGCATGAGGGCGAGGATAAGATCGCGCTGGCCGCGCACGCGCTGCTGCGCAAAGCGCATCCCGAGGCGCTGCTGATCCTGGCCCCGCGCCATCCCGATCGCGGCGCGGCGATCGCGGCGCTGGCCGGGGGCGCGCC
>DAOMPU010000150.1:4299-6599 GCA_035444925.1 Terricaulis sp.
TTCGCAGTTTCAGCCGGTGGGCCAAGCGCACGTCTATGTGGCCGACACGCTGGGCGAGATGGGCGTGCTTTACGATCTTGCGCCCGTTGCGCTGATCGCGGGCAGCCTTCTGCCGCATCTCAAAGGCCACAACCCGATCGAGCCGGCGAAGATCGGCGCGGCGGTGCTGAGCGGGCCGCACGTGGAAAGCTTCGAGGATGTTTTCGGCGCGCTGTTTACAAGCGGCGCGGCGCGGCGCGTCACCGATGCGCAAAGCATCGCCGCCGCTATCGCGGAACTATGGGCCGACAGCGCGTGCCGCGACGCACAGCTTGACGCGGCGCGCGCGTTCGTCAGCCAGGGCGATGCGGCGTTCGCCGAGACGGTCACCGCGCTGTTGGCGCTGGCGGCCACGACACGCGAGGCCGCGCATGCGCCCGCCTGAGTTTTGGCGCGCCGACGCCCAGGGGCGCGAACGCGCGCCGATGGTGCGTACGCTGCTGACGCCTGTGTCCTGGGCATACGCCTGGGCCGCGGCCGATCGCTGGCGGCGGGCGGTGACGCGCAACGCGCCCGCGCCGGTGGTGTGCATCGGCAATTTCACCGTGGGCGGCGCGGGCAAAACGCCGATCGCGCGCGCCATTCGCGAAAAGCTGGGCGCGGGCGCGCATCTGCTTTCGCGCGGCTATGGCGGGCGCGCCCAGGGGCCGCTGCGTGTCACGCCCGATATGGATGCGCGCGAAGTCGGCGATGAGCCGCTGCTGCACGCCGCCGACGGCCCCGCCTGGATCGCGCGCGACCGCGTGGCCGGGGCGATGGCCGCCTGCAGCGCCGGCGCGCTGGCGATCGTGATGGACGACGGCTTTCAGAACCCGGGGCTGAAGAAGGATCTCAACCTGGTCGTGGTCGATCCTGGTTTTGGCGTCGGCAACGGCTCGGTGTTTCCCGCTGGGCCGCTGCGCGAGCGGCTGGCCGAAGGGCTGGCGCGCGCGGACGCGATCATCTTCGCCCATCCCTGGACGCCGGAATGGACCGCCGACGACGCCCCGGCGCTACACGCTTGGCTCACTGACTTTAACAAGCCGATCCTCGACGCGGTGATCGAGCCGCAGGGCGGCATTCCGGACGGCAAGCTGATCGCGTTCGCGGGGCTGGCCCGGCCGGAAAAATTCTTCGACACGCTGGAGGCGCTGGGCGCGGAACTGGAAGAGGCGCTGCCGTTTCCAGACCACCACGCCTTCACCGCCGAGGATTTCGATCTGCTCGAAAGCCTCGCCGAAGACCGCGACGCCCGCTTCATCACCACAGAGAAAGACGCCGCGCGCCTGCCGCCCGAGTGGCGCGCGCGTGTGGCGGTTTTGCCGGTGCGCGCGAGCTTCGCCGATGAACGCGCGCTGGATGACTTGCTCGCGCCGATCCGATCGCGGATGAGTGCGTTCCATGGCTAAGCCGAAGGAAATGAGCCTCGCCTTCCGCCTGGAGGCGCTGGCGTGGAACGCGTACGTGGGCGGGCTCGGGGCGCTGGGGCTTGAGCGCGCTTCGCGCTGGGGCGCGGGCGTAGTGCCGGCGATTGCGCCGCTGACGAGCGCGTGGAAAACCGCCGGGCGCAACCTCGCCATGGCGTTTCCGAACGAAAGCGAGGCTTGGCGCGCGGACGTGCGCAAAGGCTCGTTCGCTGAGCTTGGCCGCCTTTCCGGCGAGTTCGCGCACATGCGCAAATTCTTGGACAAGTATAATGCCGGCGAGATCGAGTTTATCGGCAGCGAAAAGCTGATCGCCCAGCGTGGCAAGGCGGCGGTGCTGTTCGGCGGGCATTTCACCAATTGGGAGGTCACCTCGCTCTGCGTCGCGCAGGTCGATCCCGATTGCTATTTCACGTATCGCCCCGCCAACAATCCGATCATCGACAAATATATCGTCGATACCCGCCGCGAGTTCGGCCTCGCCTTGCAGGCTGCCAAGGGCAAGGAAGGCGGCATGGGGCTGTTGCGCGCTTTGGCGAAGGGCAAAAGCGTCGGCCTGATGAATGATCAGAAGTACAATGCCGGCCTTGCCGTGCCGCTGTTCGGCTACGACTGCATGACGGCCGATGGCCCCACGCGGCTCGCGCTGAAGTTCAAAGCCCCGCTCATTCCGATTTCCGGGCGCCGACTTGGCGGGACGAAGTTCCGCGTCACCGTGCATGATCCGATCCCGCTCGATTACGAGAAGGGCGATGATGGCGCGGTGTATGACGGCGTGGTGCGCGTCAACCAATTCATCGAAGACCGCATCCGCGAAGCGCCCGAACAATGGTTCTGGGCGCACCGGCGCTGGCCGAA
>DAOMPU010000151.1:0-6579 GCA_035444925.1 Terricaulis sp.
GTGATCGCCGTTGAGCACGATTTCGTCGTGGTCGATATCGGCCTCAAGACTGAAGGCCGCATCCCTGTTCGTGAATTCCTGGTCGATGACGGCGCGGGCACGCCCAAAGCCGGCGACATCGTGGAAGTCTATCTCGACAGGATCGAAAACGCGCTCGGCGACGCCGTGGTGAGCCGCGAGAAGGCCCGCCGCGAAGAAGCCTGGACGCGCCTGGAAAAGAGCTTCGCTGCTGGCGACGCCGTGAACGGCGCGCTGGTCGGCCGCGTGAAGGGCGGCTTCACGGTTGATCTTGGCGGCGCCAACGCGTTCCTGCCGGGCAGCCAAGTGGACATCCGCCCGGTGCGCGATGTCGGCCCGCTGATGAATATTGTGCAGCCCTTCGCGATCCTGAAGATGGACCGCCAGCGCGGCAACATCGTTGTCTCGCGCCGCGCGGTGCTGGAAGAATCGCGTGCGTCGGAGCGCGCGGAAATCGTCGGCCAACTGAAGGAAGGCGAAGTGCGCGAAGGTGTTGTGAAGAACATCACCGATTACGGCGCGTTCGTGGACCTGGGCGGCATCGATGGCCTGCTGCACGTCACCGATATGAGCTGGAAGCGCGTCAACCACCCGAGCCAAGTGCTCAATGTGGGCGACACGGTGAAAGTGCAGATCGTCAAGATCAATCCCGATACGCAGCGCATCAGCCTCGGCATGAAGCAGCTGATGAGCGATCCGTGGGATGGCGTGGACGCGAAATACCCCGCCGGCGGCAAGTTCACCGGGCGCGTCACCAACATCACCGATTACGGCGCGTTTGTTGAGCTGGAAGCGGGCGTTGAGGGCCTGGTGCACGTCTCGGAAATGAGCTGGACCAAGAAGAACCTGCACCCCTCCAAGATCTTGAGCACGTCTCAGGAAGTGGATGTGCTGGTGCTGGATGTGGACGGCGAAAAGCGCCGCATCAGCCTCGGCATCAAGCAGGTGCAGAACAATCCGTGGGACGCGTTCCTCGCGGACCACCCGGTCGGCGCCGTCATCGAAGGCGAGATCAAGAACATCACCGAGTTCGGCTTGTTCGTCGGTCTCAACGCCGAGCTGGACGGCATGGTGCACCTCTCCGACATCGCCTGGGACGCGCAGGGCGAAGAAGCCCTCACGCGCTACAACAAGGGCGATGTGGTGCAGGCCAAAGTGCTGGACGTGGACGTCGAGAAGGAGCGCATCTCGCTCGGCATCAAGCAGGTCGATAACGATCCGATGGCCGACGCCGAGTTCAAGCGCGGCCAGATCATCACCACCAAGGTGGTGGATGTGGCCTCGGGCGGCATTGAAGTGTCGTTCGGCGAAGGCGATGCGCTGCGTTCGTTCATCCGCAAGAGCGATCTTTCGCGCGACCGCTCCGAGCAACGCCCTGACCGCTTCGCCGTGGGCGACCGCGTCGATGCGATGGTGACCGGCTTCGAAAAAGCCAGCCGCCGCGTCTCGCTGTCGATCAAGGCGATGGAGCTGAAGGACGAGAAGGAAGCGATCGCGCAGTTCGGCTCGTCCGACTCGGGCGCCTCGCTGGGCGACATCCTGGGCGCGGCCCTGAACAAGCCGAAATCGTAAAAAGCGGCCTAAAACCCGTACGGGAAAGCCCGGCTCCGCAAGGGGTCGGGCTTTTCTTTCAATCTTTCAAGCAAATACATGGTTGACGCCGGCCCGCTGACGCGCCTCTATCCGTTCGGGAAAACGGGGAGCCCGGCCATGTTGCGTTCGGAACTGGTGGCCAAGCTGCAAGAAGAGTTTCAGCCCATGCGCGCCAGCGAGGTGGAGCATGCGGTGGATGTCGTGCTGGACGAGGTGGCCCAGGCGCTGGCGACCGGCGGGCGGGTGGAGCTGCGCGGCTTCGGCGCTTTCTCGGTGCGCAAGCGCGACGCCCGCACGGGGCGCAATCCGCGCACCGGCGCGGCGGTGAAGGTTTCGGCCAAGCGGGTGCCCTTCTTCAAGCCGGGCAAAGAGCTGCGGCTCAAGGTCAATGGCGGCGAAGAGCCGTAAGGCGAATAGGGAACCTGAGGCCTCGTTCACCGTTATTGGGACGGAGTTAGGTTCCAATGCCCGCATCAGACCACGGCGAGGACGCAGCGCGGCTCGCCGCGATTGTTTCTTCTTCCGATGACGCCATCGTCTCCAAAACGCTGGACGGAATCGTCACGTCTTGGAACGCGAGCGCCGAGCGCATCTTCGGTTACACGCCCGAAGAGATGATCGGCCAATCAATCACCAAGATCATTCCGCCAGAATTGCTCAGCGAAGAGCACCACATCATTTCCGAGTTGCGCCAAGGCAAGCGTGTGCAGCATTTCGAAACCGTCCGTGTGGGCAAGGACGGGCGCAAACTGCATTTGTCGATCACCGTGTCGCCGGTGCGCGACAGCCAGGGCCACATCATCGGCGCCTCGAAGGTGGCGCGCGACATCAGCGAGCACAAACGCGCGCAGGAAATACAGCGCCTGCTGATCGACGAGTTGAACCATCGCATCAAGAACACGCTGGCCACGGTGCAGGCGATCGCGCAGCAGACGCTGCGGCGCGCGCCCAACCCGGAAAGCTTCGTGCAAAGCTTTAACGGGCGCATTCAAGCGTTGGCGCGCGCACATGGTCTGCTGACCGGCAATTCTTTCCAGAGCGCGGAGATGAGCGACATCGCGCGCGAGCAGCTGGCGCTTGAAGGCTGGGACCGCACGCGCGTGAGCTGGAGCGGGCCGCTGGTGCGCCTTGAGGCGCAGCCGGCGCTGCATCTCGCACTGGTGCTGCATGAATTGGGCACCAATGCGCGCAAGCACGGCGCGCTTTCTTCCGAGCATGGCCGCGTCAGCGTGCGCTGGACCGTGGAACGCGCGCAGCGCCCGTTGCTGCGGGTGGTCTGGGAAGAAACCGGCGGCCCGCTTGTTTCGCCGCCCGCCACGCGCGGGTTCGGCTCGGCGCTGATCGAGCAGAGCCTGCTTGCGCATGGCAGCGCGGTTCGGCTCGAGTACGCGCCAAGCGGCGTGCGGTGCGAAATCGCGCTGCCTTTGCCGGAAAGCGCCCTGCCCGACCCGCGCGGCGATGTTCGAGATGGGCGCAGCCTTGGCGAACGCGCCAACGCGCGCGCGTTGGCCGGCAAACGCATCCTGGTGATCGAGGACGAGCCGCTGATCGCCATGACGCTGATTGACGACCTGACGGACCTCGGTTGCCGCGTCGCGGGGCCGGCGCATGCGTTGGATCAAGCGCGCGCGCTGATCGAGAGCGAGCATTTCGACGCGGCGCTACTGGACGGCAATCTCGCCGGCCATCGCGTGGATGAAATCGCCGCGGCGCTGACGCAGAAGGGCAAGCCGTTCGTGTTCGTGACCGGCTACGGGCGCGAGGCGCTGCCGGCCAGCTTCCGCCATGTAGGCGTGGTGGAAAAGCCGTTCACGCGTGAGCAGATCGCCGACGCGCTGACGGCGCTGTTCACGCCGAATGGCGACGACGTCGTGCGCCTGCGCGGCTAGCGCCGCCGGCGCGCCTCCATCTCATCCTGCTGCTGGACGATCCGTTCCCAAGTTTCGCCGTTGCGGCGGAACGATTCGAGCTGGCCGCGCGTGAGCGTTTCGAAATCGGCCTGGTGCTGGGGCAGATAGAAATACGACGCCACCGGCTTGCGCGCCGCCACCTCAAGCCAGCGCTCATGCCCCGCCACGGTGGCGCGCACGGTGGCGAGATTTTCGCGCGCGGAAACGCCGTTGCCGATTTGCATCAACTGCACGCGGGCGACATCCCAATAGGCGAACGGCAAATCGGGATCGATCGCGCGCGCTTCTTCGTAAAGCGCGAACGCGGCTTCGTTGGTTTCCTGATTGCGCCCCGCGATGACGAGCATCGAGGCGTCGCGCTTCTCGCGGCCCACGCGCACCATTTCCGCCAAGAGCTGATCGCGCGTCAGCTTGTTGCGGCCGGCGTTGAAATAAAGCTCGGCCGCGTCGAGCTTGTTGGGCGTGTGGCGGCGATAGAGTTCCTGAATGGAATCCCACGCCCCGTCCGCATCGCGGCGCACGAAGGAATAAATCCAAGCGTTGCGGAAATAATCGGCGGCGCTGCGCGGATTGCGAACCAGTTCGGACGAGGCGGTGACATCGCGGATCGCGCCGGTGTCCTCGCGGATGGCGCTGACATCCTCTTGGATCAGGCCGAGCTGAGCGCCGATCCGCTCTGTCGCAGTGGTTCCCTGGCCGGCCAGCAGCAGCAGCGCCACGCCCGCACTGGCGAACAGCATGACGCGGAACGCATCGCATTCACGGCATTTGACGGCGGCCGCTTCGCCCTCGGGCGTATTCGCTTCAGGCGCGCCCACGCGGCCCAAGCAAAGCCAAGCCAGAATGCCGGCGAGGCCCGCCGCGGGCCAGATCAGCAATTGCGGCGAGGCGATATTGGCCAGAAAGCTGGCGAAATCGCCCAGGAGCGAAACGATCCCGCCGACGACGGCGAACAACGGCCCGCGATCAGGCCAGATGACCTGCCAGATTTTTTGAAGCTTCAACGCCCTGCCCTAAGTTTTGATCAGCCTGCGCTGATTTTGGAACCTGGCCGGCTTATGTCAACGCTCGCTGGAAAATCGCCGCGAACCCTGGCATGCGTGGAATGCAATCAGTGCGGGAGTTCGCCATGTCGATGTTGAGTGAGTTTCGTGAGTTCGCGCTGAAGGGCAACGTGGTCGATCTCGCCGTCGGCGTGATCATCGGCGCGGCCTTCGGCACGATCGTCTCCTCGCTGGTGGACGATCTCATCATGCCGCTGATCGGCGCGGCCACCGGCGGGCTCGATTTCTCAAACTACTTCCTGCCGCTCTCAAGCGCAGTGACGGCGACGACGCTGGATGCGGCCAAAGAACAAGGCGCTGTGTTCGCGTACGGCAAGTTCATCACCGCCGTGCTGAAATTCATCATCGTGGCGTGGGCGCTCTTCATGGTCATCCAAGGGATGAACCGCATGAAGCGCAAGGAAGAAGCCAAGCCCGCGCCCGTCGCGGAAACGCCTGCGGACGTGAAGCTGCTGACGGAAATCCGCGATCTGTTGAAGAAGTGAGCGAATAAGGGGGGTGGGCAGTAGGGCAGTAGGCGACGCGCCCTATTGCCTTACTTCCCTTTTCCCGTACGCCCGTTCGCCATGCCTGACGCGAAAATCTGCGGGATCACGACAGTCGAAGCGCTCGACGCCGCCATTGAAGGCGGGGCGCGCTTTGTCGGCTTCGTGACCTATCCCAAGAGCCCGCGCTATCTGCCCATGGCGAAGCTGGCCTCGCTGGCGGCGCGCGCGCGCGGGCGGGTGGAGACGGTGCTGGTGACCGTCAACGCCGACGATGCGCACCTGGCCGCGGCGTTCGCGGCGGCGCAGCCGGACTGGATTCAGCTGCACGGCTCGGAAACAGCCGCCCGGGCCAGCGAGGTGCGCCCGTTCGCGCGCCGGGGGCTGATCAAGGCGGTCGGCATCGCCCGGGCCGAGGATTTCGGCGCGCTGGAACGGTATCGGGGGGCCGTCGATATGTTCCTGTTCGACGCCCAGGCCCCCAAGGCGGGGCTGCCGGGGGGCAACGCCCTGGCCTTCGATTGGGGGCTGATGAAGGGGGCGAGCGTGCCTAAACCCTGGTTTTTGGCCGGCGGGCTCAATCCTTTGAACGTAAAAGAGGCGATCGCGGCCTCCGGGGCGGACCTGCTGGACGTCTCCTCTGGCGTGGAGAGCGCGCCCGGCTTAAAGGACGCCGCTCTGATCGCCCAATTCTTGGCCGCCGCCGAAGTTTAAGCTCTCCCCATGGACGCGCGACGCAATTGGCAGGACTTGCCCGATGCCGAAGGCCGCTTTGGCCAGTACGGCGGGCGCTTCGTGGCCGAAACTTTGATGCCGTTGGTGCTGGACCTGGAGCGCGCCTACCGCGAGGCCCAGGCCGACCCCGCATTCGCGGCCACGATGGACGATTTCTGGACCCACTACGTGGGCCGCCCCTCGCCCTTGTATTTCGCAGAACGGCTGACCGAACATTTCGGCGGGGCGAAAATCTATTTCAAACGCGACGAGCTCAATCACACCGGCGCGCACAAGATCAACAATTGCCTCGGCCAAGTGCTGCTGGCGCTGCGCATGGGCAAGACGCGCATCATCGCCGAAACCGGCGCCGGCCAGCATGGCGTGGCGACGGCGACGGTGTGCGCGCGCTTTGGCCTGCCCTGCGTGGTGTTCATGGGCGCGACGGATGTGGAGCGGCAAAAGCCCAATGTGTTCCGCATGAAGCTGCTGGGCGCGGAGGTGCGCCCGGTGACGAACGGCGCGGCCACGCTGAAAGACGCGATGAACGAAGCGCTGCGCGATTGGGTGACCAATGTGGCCGATACGTTCTATTGCATCGGCACGGCGGCGGGGCCGCATCCCTATCCGGAAATGGTGCGCGATTTTCAAAGCGTGATCGGCCGCGAAGCGCGCGCGCAGATTCTGGAACGTGAAGGCCGGCTGCCGGATGCGGTGGTGGCGTGCATTGGCGGGGGCTCGAACGCGATTGGCCTCTTCCATCCGTTTATCGCTGATGAAAGCGTGAAGCTGATT
>DAOMPU010000152.1:0-6575 GCA_035444925.1 Terricaulis sp.
ACCTGGGCGCACCATGCGCTGCAGAAGGGCGATCGCGCCG
Organism: Terricaulis sp.; assembly: GCA_035444925.1. Taxonomy (GTDB): domain Bacteria; phylum Pseudomonadota; class Alphaproteobacteria; order Caulobacterales; family Aquidulcibacteraceae; genus Vitreimonas. The sequence goes on from DAOMPU010000152.1 coordinate 41, forward strand.
GCGCGCGCCTTGGCCTCATCCTCACCGTGGTGCTGGGCTGCATTTTCACGTGGGTTCAATTCGCCGTCGAATACCCGCTCGCCGGCTTCTCGTTCGGCAATATGGGCGACGTGACGGACGCGAACGTCTATGGCGCGTCCTTCTTCATGGCCACGGGCTTCCACGGCTTCCACGTCATCATCGGCACCATCTTCCTGGCCGTCTGCTTGCTGCGCCTGCTCGCCGGGCAGCTCACGCCGCAGAAGCATTTCGGCTTCGAGGCGGCGGCTTGGTATTGGCACTTCGTGGACGTTGTGTGGCTGTTCCTGTTCACGTTCGTGTACGTGATGCCGTACCTGACGATGCAGAATTGAGCGAATAGCGAATAGGGAGTAGCGAATAGGGGGCTGCGCCGCGCTTCCACTCTATTCGCCACTCGCCATTTCGCTATTCGCTGATCCGATGCCAACGCCCTCCGCCCTTTCCGCCGGCCTGCGCTGCCGCTGCCCGCAATGCGGGGAAGGGCCGGTGTTCGCCTCGTATCTCAAATTCGCCGATCATTGCCGCGCCTGCGGGGCGGATTTCAAATCCGCCGACGCAGGCGATGGGCCGGCCGTGTTCGTGGTGCTGATCGTGGGCGCGCTCGTTGCGCCGCTGCTGATCATTCTGCAGTTCGGGTTTGACCTGCCGCCCTGGCTGGCGCTTTCGCTCACCATGGCCGCGGCGATCGGGCTATGTCTCGCGCTGCTGGCGCCGTTCAAATCGCTGCTGTTCGCTTTCCAGTGGAAGCACAAGGCGCGTGAAGCCACGCATGAGGATGTCGAGTGATCCGTTTTCGCCCTTTGCCGGTGATGAGCGTGCTCACCATTGCCGCGCTCGCGGTGCTGGTCGGCCTCGGCCGCTGGCAGTGGGAGCGCTACGATCTCAAGGTTGCGCTAGCCGATGCGCCCGTGCCGGAAATGACCATCGCCGCCTACCAGCCGATCGAAGCGGGCATGCAATTCGTGCATGGCCTGCGCGCCGATACGCGTGAGCAGGGCTGGCGCGTGTTCGTGCCGGTGCAGTTCGGCGAAACCATCGTGTTCGTCGATGCCGATTTCATCGCGCAAACGGAAATGCGCGCGCCCAATCCGGCTGAAGTGCGCGTGCCGGCGCTGCTGCGCCTGGGCGACGCCATCACCGGCGCCACCATCCGCCCCGCGCCGCCCGCGCCGCTCACGCTCGCGCCGCGCCCGCTGGAGCGGCTCTGGTTCGCGATCGATCTGCAGGCGATGGCGCGCAATGCGGGCCTCGCGAACGTCGCCGATTATTACGTCACCGCCGATTACATCGGCGCGGACGGGCGCGCCCGGCCCAATCCGTTCGCCCGCGCCGCCGGCGCGGACGATCTGCCGCCCGCGCGCCATCTTGGCTATGCGCTCACGTGGTATGGCCTCGCGGCGGTGCTGCTGGCGATCTATTTCGCGTATCATGTCAGCACGGGGCGCCTCAGCCTCGGCGCGCCCCGCCGGCCGGAAAACTGATGCGTTACATCTCCACCCGCGGCGCCGCGCCGCCCGTCTCTTTCCTTGACGCCGTGCTCGCGGGCCTCGCGCCCGATGGCGGGCTTTATGTGCCCGAAAGCTGGCCCGCGCTTGATCTCAAGCCAAGCGACACGAACAGTCATTACAGCTTCGCGGCTTATCGCGTGCTTGCTGCGTTTTCCGGCGACGAGATTGGCTACGACGATGGCGGTCTCGCAACGCTAGCCACTGACGCCTACATCGATCCGCCGAGCGTGGCGCAGATCGAAGCAGGCGAGCCGTGGCGCAACAAGTGGCCCAATGCCGTCGCGCCGTTGCGCCAGCTTGGCGCGGGCAATTGGCTGCTGGAGCTGTTTCATGGGCCATCGCTGTCCTTCAAGGACGTGGCGATGCAGCTCATCGGGCCGCTTTATGATTTCGCGCTGGCTAAGCGCGATCGCCGCCTCACCGTGCTCTGCGCCACCTCGGGCGATACCGGCGGCGCGGCGGTGGAGGCGCTGAAAAGCCGCGAGCGCGTCGATCTCTTCGTGCTGACGCCGAAGGGTAGGGTCAGCGACGTGCAGCGCCGCTTCATGACCAGCTCGGGCGCGCCGAACGTGCATGTGATCGAGATCGAAGGCGATTTCGATGTATGCCAGGCGATCGTCAAAACGCTGTTCGCGGATGGCGATTACGCCGCGCGCGCGCAGCTCTCGGGCGTCAACTCGATCAATTGGGCGCGCATCGTCGCTCAATCGGTGTACTTTCACCTCTCCGCCCACGCGCTGAGCGCGGCTGGGTCGGTGAACTTCGTGGTGCCCACCGGCAACATGGGCGATGCGTATTCCGGCTGGGTAGCCAAGCAGATGGGCGCGCCGATCGGGCGCATCGTCGTGGCCACCAACGCGAACGACATCATCGTCCGCGCATTGGAAACTGGCCGCTACGCGCGCGGCGCCTCAAAAGCCACGCTCTCGCCGGCGATGGATATTCAAGTCGCCTCGAATTTCGAGCGGATTCTCTACGCCGCGCTCGGCCGTGATAGCGAAGCGCTGGCGCGCCTCTACGCCAGCTTCGCCCAATCAGGGGGCTTCGATATTCCCCCCGATGCGCTCGCGCGTCTGCGCGAGGATTTCGGCGCCGGCGCCGTCACCGATGCGCAAACCACGCAAGTGATGGCGAACTATGCGCAGCACGAGAATCTGCTCGTCTGCCCCCACACCGCCACCGGCCTCTGGGCGCCGCACCATCCGGGCTCCGCGCCCACTGTGCACCTAGCCACCGCGCATCCGGCGAAATTTCCCGAGACGGTGGAGCACGCCACCGGCGTTCGCCCGCCGCTGCCGGCCAAGTGCGCCGATCTCTACGAGCGCCCGGAGAAATTCGACGCGCTGCCCGCCGATGCGGAAAAGGTAAAAGCGCTGATCCGCGAACGGAGCCGGGCATGGAGCTAGAGCTTTATCGCCTGCCCAACGGCGTGCGTGTGGCGCTTGACCCGATGCCGGGGCTCGGCACGGCCGCGCTTGGCGTATGGCAGCGCGTCGGCGCGCGCTGGGAGCCGGCGCAGCTGAACGGCGTCGCGCACCTGTTCGAGCACATGGCGTTCAAAGGCGCGGGGCCGCGCGATGCGCGCCAATTCGCCGAAGCGATCGAAAGCGTGGGCGGGGTGATGAACGCCGCCACCGGCTATGAGCGCACGGCGTACTATGCGCGCATCCTGGCCGAGCACGCGCCCTTCGCGCTCGATCTCATCGCCGACATCCTGTTCGCGCCGCATTGGGCGCCGGAGGATTTGGAGAAAGAGAAGGGCGTGGTCGCGCAGGAGCGCGGCGAGGCGTTCGATACGCCTGACGATCAAGTGTTTGAGCTGCACCAGCGCGCGCTCTATCCCGATCAGCCGCTTGGCCGGCCCATCCTCGGCAGCGAGGAAAGCCTCGCCAACATCTCCGTGCAGACGCTGATCGATTTCCGCGATGCGCATATGAGCCCCGATCGCACGGTGATCGCCATCGCCGGCGCGTTCGATCGCGGTGCGTTTCTCGAAACGGTCGAGGCCCGCTTCGGCGCGCTTGCCGCCAAGCCTACACAGGCCGCCGACGCCGCGCGCGCACATGCGGGCGCCGTCGGCGAAGCGCGCAAGCTGGAGCAGAGCCATCTCGTGTTCTCCTGGCCCGCCCCGCGTTCGGGGGATGACCGCCTCTACGCCGCGCGGCTGATGGCGGAGATTTTCGGCGGCGGCATGGCTTCGCGGCTCTTCCAGGAGGTGCGCGAAACCCGCGGCCTCGTTTACGCCATCGACGCGTTCACCGAGACGTTCGAGGATGACGGGCGCCTGGCCGTCTATGCCGGCTGTTCGGCGCCGAATGCGCGCGCGGTGGCCGAGATCGTCCAGGCCGAGCTGCGCACCCTTGCCGGAAAAGGCGTTGGCGCGGACGAGTTGGCCCGCGCCAAGGCCGTCGCGCAGGCGCAGATGCTGATGGGCGCGGAAGCCCCCAGCGCCCGCGCCGAGGCGCGCGCCTCGCAAATCTTCCTGCGCGATCGGCTGTTTCCGTTCGAGGAAGCCCGCGCCCGCATCGCGGCGGTTACCGCCGAGCAGGTGCAGGCCATCGCCGTCGCCGCTCTGGCCGGCCCCGCCTGCGTTGCTGCGCTCGGCCCCAAGGCGGGCCATGGCGCGCTCGCCGCTTTTCATGCAAATTAGCCCCCATGGCTTTGATGCGCAGGGATAGCGACGGCTTGCGCCGCGTCGATGGGGAGGGCGTCTATCTGCGCGCCCCGGAGGCGCGCGACTATCAGGATTGGGCCGCGCTGCGTGAAGCCAGCCGCGCCTTCCTGACCCCGTGGGAGCCCACCTGGGCCAATGACGAGCTCTCGCGCGGCTCGTACAAATTCCGCCTGCGTCGCTACACCGAGGATGCGCGCGACGATAAAGCCTACGCGCTGTTCGTGTTCCGCGAGGGGGACGATGCGCTGCTCGGCGGCGCCACGCTTTCCAACATCCGCCGCGGCGTCGCGCAAACCGCCTCGCTCGGCTATTGGACCGGCCAAGCCTTCGCGGGGCAGGGCTATATGACCGCCGCCGTGCGCACGGTGCTGCGCTATGCGTGGGAAGATCTCGATCTGCACCGCGTGGAAGCGGCCTGCCAGCCGGATAATTCCGCCTCGCGCCGCGTGCTGGAAAAAGCCGGCTTCACGCACGAAGGCCAGGCGCGCGCTTACCTACGCATCAACGGCGCTTGGCGCGATCATTTGCTGTTTGGCATCATCAATCCGAACTGACTTTCCGCTGCGCTTCTGCTAGAGTTTGCACCATGGCGAAGTCTGGCAAGAAAGACGAGACGGGACGCACCCTCGGCGCAAGCGCCTACGCCGCCATGGCTGCGGTGGAGGGACTTGTTCTGAGCGCCGATGGACGAAAGCGCGTGATGGAAGGCAGCTTGTCAAACGCCGATCGGCGCGAGGCGATCAAGAAGGCTTACACAACTTCCAAAGTTGTACGCGGGAAATAAGCGATTGCTCGCCTGAAGCCCGATCGTTTCACACAAAGCGCGGCCCTACTCCCCTCCCCTCGAAGGGGAGGGGGTGACGTCTTACGCAAACGATCACGCTCTAAGCGTTCCCCGCATCGCCCATCAGCTGGCTGGGCTCGAAGCCGAGGGCGCGGATGGCGGTGGCCCATTTATCGTGGTGCGCGTCGCCAAACACGATCGCGTCGTCGCTATCGACCACCAGCCACGCATTCTGGCGCAGCTCATCTTCCAACTGCCCCGCGCCCCAGCCGGCGCAGCCGAGCGCGAGCGCAAACCGCGCCGGGGCCTCATCGCCCGCGACCGCGGCCAGCACGTCGCGCGTGGCGGTGAGGCGGATGCCGGGGCCGATGGTTTGCGTGGCTTCGCCGGCGGCGAAATCTTCCGAATGCAGCACAAAGCCGCGATCGGTGCGCACCGGGCCGCCATCCAGCACCGCGCGCGCGCCAAGCGCGCCCTCGACCTCGAGCCCTAGATGCTCCAGCACATCCGAAAGCGTGACCTCATCCTTCGGCTTGTTGATGATGAGGCCCATGGCGTGATCGGCATCATGCGCGCACATGAAGATCACCGAGCGGTCAAAGCGCGGATCGCCCATGCCGGGCATCGCCACCAGCAATTTGCCTGTCAGGCTGTCGCTCTCCATGGGGCATGCTCGCCTGCCGCGCGTATTCGCGCAAGTGGCGCTCGCATCGTGGGCTCCAGCGTCCTAGATAGAGGGCAGGGCCTCGCGGCCATTGAGGAGGAACACAGCATGATCAAAGTTGGCGATAAACTCCCCGAAGTGACCTTCAACGTGCCCGGCCCCGATGGCGCGCAGCAATTGACCACCAAGGATGTGTTCGGCGGAAAAACCGTGGCGCTGTTCGCCGTGCCGGGCGCGTTCACGCCGACCTGCTCGGTCAAGCATTTGCCGAGCTTCCGTGAGAAAGCCGGCGAGCTGAAGGCCAAGGGCGTGGACGCGATCGCCTGCACATCGGTGAACGATCAATTCGTGATGGGCGCCTGGGCGAAAGATCAGGGCGTGTTCGGCGAGATCATCATGCTGGCTGACGGCTCGGGCGAGTTTGCGCGCGCGCTGGGGCTCGATGCGGATTTTTCCAAGTTCGGCATGGGCGCCCGTTCCAAGCGCTATTCAATGATCGTCAAGGATGGCGTGGTATCCCAGCTGAACGTTGAAGATGGTGGTGAATACAAGGTTTCCAGCGCGGAATATCTGCTCGGCCAGTTAAGCTGAGCGTAACGCGTTTGGCGTTTGCCGCAGAAGCGGCGGAGGGCGGAAAGCATGGACGCCGTTATTATTTTCTTCGCCGTTATGGCGCTGGTGCTGGCGTTCAGCGCCATCAAGGTTGTGCCGCAGGGGCGCCAATTCACCGTCGAGCGGTTCGGGCGCTTCACGCGCACTCTGATGCCCGGCATCTCGTTCCTGATCCCGTTCGTGGATCGGATCGGGCGGCGCATGTCAATGATGGAAACCGTGCTCGACGTGCCGCGCCAGGACGTGATCACCAAGGACAACGCCGTCGTCTC
>DAOMPU010000153.1:0-6554 GCA_035444925.1 Terricaulis sp.
GCCCCCAAAGCGGCAGCGCCCAGCCGAAATTGAACAGATAGATCACGAACGGATACGGCTCAGGCGCGAAATTGGCGAGCGCGAGCGGCCAGGCTTGCTCGCTCCATTGCGTCAGCGGCGCGAGCGCCAGCGCGCCGAGCACCAGCGTGAGATTACGCGGCCAATTCGAACGCTCCGCCTTCAGGCCCGCGACGGCGCCCAGTAAAATCGCCGTCAGCACCGCGTAGCTGGCCACGACCAGCATGCGGTTCAGCACGTAGGGAAAGTCGCTCGCGTCTTCGGGCGGATCGGCGCCGGCCGCGGCGCTGCGCACGGCGAAATAGATTCCCCAAAACGCGATATGCGCGCCCCAGCGCACCCAGGCGGGATTATCGAGCAGACGTTGCGGCGGGCTTTCGCCCCCGGCGCCGCTGCGCGTATCCGCTAGGTTGCTCATAGCCCGCAGCTTAACGCCAAGCCGGGTGCGAGGTGTTTCTGCATCTGCAGCGGCGGCTCCGTTCGTCGCATTCAGAGGTTGGTTCGTCGCAGGAAACTGCAGTTTCGCGCAAAATGGCGCCCGCAAGGCGCGCGCAATACGGCAACCCCTTTCGCCCCAGCCGGCAAGCGCTAAAGCGCGGCGGGCGAACACAAGTTTGCGAGGGTGCGCGTGCGAAGGGGCCGGCCGGTGCGGTGCGCGGGCGGGCGACTCGGCTCATGCTCGCGCCATGAAGACCGAACCCGACATCCAGAGCATTATGGCCCAGCTCGCGCGCATCCGCGCCGAACTCGCCGCGCTCGACAACAAAACGCTGACGCACGTGGACGAGGCGCTGCGCACGCATGAAAAGCGCGAACGGCTGACGCAGATGGCGCGCGAGCTAGAGCTGCGCTTCGCGGCTTGAGGGCGCGGGCGCGCCGGATCAGCTCCCGCCGACGTTTTTCCGCTATCTCCGCCGCCTTGTAGGCAGATGATTGATCCCCCGTTGCCGGCCAGCATTGGCGCGGCTTTTCATTCTCCCGATGACGGCTTCGAGCGCTGCCCGGATGACGCGGGGCCGGCTCCGGCGCAGGGACAAAATGCGAAAGCCCGGACGTTTCCGCCCGGGCTTTTCGATGCTCTCGTTTTGGGTGCGGGAGTAGGATTTGAACCTACGACCTTCAGGTTATGAGCCTGACGAGCTACCGGGCTGCTCCATCCCGCGTCAAAGGAAGCGCGCATATAGAGTGTTCGCCGCGTTTTGCAAACCCCAATGGAAACCTTGAAACGCCGGGTTCGCCCACCTAAGGGCGCTGCCCCAACCTTCCACCTCTCGACGCGCGACGCGGGGAGAAAGGCCTTAAAGCACCTCGCCCAGCAGCCCGACCACCAACGCGTAGCCGCCAACACCGAGCCCGGCGACGACGGCGTCCACCGCCGGCGCCACATACGACGTGTGCCGAAATTCTTCACGCAGATGCGGGTTAGAGATGTGCAGCTCGATCTTGTAGCCCTTGTACGCGCGCAAGGCGTCATGGATCGCCACGGACGTGTGCGTAAACGCTGCTGCATTGATGACGATCGCATCGCAATGATCGATGGCGCCCTGAATCCAATCAATGAGTTGGCCCTCATGGTTGGATTGCAGAAACTCGACGTCGAGGCCGCGCTCAGCGCCCAGGCGAATGCAGCCTTCCGCAATCTGCGCGAGCGTGGCCGAGCCATAGATCTCCGGCTCACGCGCGCCGAGCAGATTGAGATTCGGGCCATTCAGGACGCGGACCTTTTTTTGCTGGCTCACGGGGTGCTTCCTTTGAGATTGGCTTTTTGCGCGATCGATTCGATCGCCAACAAATAGCTGTGCAGCCCTAGGCCGCAGATGAAGCCGATTTGCGCATCCGGCTCGCGCAACGGCTCAATGAGGTGGGCGCCGCGGCGAAAAATGTTCGAGATGTGCACTTCGACGACCGGCTTCTTGAGGTGCGCCAGCACTTTGATCGCGGAGCGATATTTCTCGAACGTCTCGTACGCCTCGTATGAGTAATAGCCGATCGGGTTGATAATCAGCGCGTCGAACTCGGAGGCGTTGCGGCCGACCCAATCGAACAACTCCCGCACGACATCGCCTTGACGGAAGGTCATGTCGATGCCGTAGCTCGCGCATAGCGCGCCGCACGCTTCCTCGATGCGGTCCAGCGTCAGATCCTTGTCAAAGCTTGAGTCCAAGCGACGCAAGTCATCAAGGCCGGGGCCGTTGAGGATAAGCACCTTCATCACGTCCACTCCCTCGATGCCGTGCGTGATCGCGCCCCACTCCGGCCATGCCGGCGAGGGCCGATGCGCAAGGCTGGTCCTATCGGACAAACCAGAGGCCGCCAAGGGCGGGCGTCTAAATGGGGATCAAGCGCGCAGTTAACGGCGCCGGCTGATCAGCTCCACCCACGCGCCGCTGGGGTCGCGGAAGAAGGCCTGGTCAAACACGCCATCCGGCGTCTGGGTCAGGCGATAGCCGACTCCCGCCGCGTCAAGGCGCGCAGTAGCCTCCGGCAAAGAGGCGACGTTGAGAGCGAAATGGCGGACCGCGCCGCCATCGCCCTCACCTTCCGGCGCATCCTGCAGATGAATAATCGCCCGCCCGCCCGCGTAGAGCCAATAGCCGGGCGCGGTGAAGCCCGGGCGATAGCCTTCGGTGAGGCCGAGCACATCCCGATAGAACGCGCGCGTTTCCTCAAGCTTCGCCGTGGCGATGTTTACATGGTCGAGACCTGTCACCGCCATCGCCTCACTCCTTAGGTCCGCACATGCGATACTTTTTTGCCCGGCGAGTAGATGTCCATGATGTTCCAATGCCCCGTGGTGGGCACAGGCGAATTTTCCATGATGACTTCGATCACCGTTGGCCGGCTGGAAGCGATCGCTTGCTCCAGTGCGGGCTTGAGCTCTTTCGCGCTGCGTAGGCGCACGCCTTCCACGCCGTAGGCGCGCGCGATCTCCGCGTAATTGGGCGAATAGGCCTCGCCATCACGCTGAAACACCGTGCCGAAGGTCGTGTTGTAGTGCGCTTTCTGCAGCCCGGCGATGGTGCCGAAGGCAAAATTGTTCATCACCACCCAGATCACCGGAATTCCGCATTCCACCGCAGTGGCCAGCGCTGCAGGATTTTGCCCAAATCCGCCGTCGCCCACCAGCGATACGACGACACGATCTGGCGCGGCGAGCTTCGCGCCGAGCGCGGCCGGCGCGCCAAAACCCATGGTCGCGTAGCCGCCGGGCGTCAAAATCGAGCCAGGCTCGTAGATGGGAAATTGTTGACCGACGCCATTTTTATTCCAGCCCACATCGGTGGTGATGATCGCATCGCGGGGCAGCACAGCGCGCACGTCCGCAAGGATGCGCTCAGGTTGGAAGGGGAATTTGTCACTCGCCTCCAGCTTGGCGTTAACGGCGCGAAACTCTTTTCGGTACGCCTCGATGGCGCCGCGCACCGCGTTGTCGGCGCGGCCCTTCGGGTAGAGCCGCTTGGCGACGCGGTTGAGCACGCCCAGCGCCTGCTTCAAATCGGCGACGGCGCCGAGCTCGACAGGATAATTGCGGCCAATCTCGTTGGGATCGATATCGATCTGCAGCAATTTCGTTTGCGGGATGTTGAACGTGTACTCGTTCTCCCAAGAGCTGCAATCGGCTTCCTTGAATGATGTGCCCATGCCGAACACGACGTCGGCGTTGCGGCAGGAATCATTGATGAATTGCGTACCCCAAAAGCCGGTCATGCCCAGCGTCATCGGATGGTCGTCCGGCAAGGCGCCTTTGCCCATCAACGAGTGCGCCACAGGGATGGACAGATGATCGGCGAACGCCGCCAGTTCATCGGACGCCTGCGCGATCAAAACGCCCCCGCCGGCGTAGATCACCGGCCTTTCGGCCTTGGCGAGGCGCTCAACGAACGCGGCGGCGGCATCTTCATCAAGACTGGGCGCCGCTACGTGCTTGGCGTGCTGTTGGCGTTTTTCAAACAGCGCCGTGTCGATCTCCGCCGAGAAAATATCCATGGGCACAGAAACCAGCACCGGCCCGGGTCGGCCGGTCTCGGCCAATTGAAACGCCTTGGCGATGATTTCTGGAAACAGATCTGGCCGCTCCACGCGCCAAGCGCGCTTTACGAACGGGCGATAGATTTCCCACTGCGCGGCATCTGCGTGCAGGTTCACTTCCTGGTGCGGGTGCTTGCCGTAAAAGTGGCTCGGCACGTCGCCGGCGATCACCACCAGAGGAATAGAATCCAGCGCGGCATTCGCCACGCCCGTCGCCGCGTTGGTGAGACCTGGCCCAAGGTGGCTAAGCACTACGCCCGCGCACTTCTTCATGCGCGCATAGCCATCCGCGGCGTGCGCAGCCACTTGCTCATGGCGCGTATTGATGAAGCGAATGGAGCTCCCCTCCAACGCCGAGAGCACCGCGATATTGGTGTGGCCGCATAGCCCGAAGATATGCTCAACGCCGCGGTCTTCCAGGAACGTAACCAATTGCGATGCGACTGAGGCCTTCATGGCGTGTCCTCTTCTTTCAACTTGCGACGGGCGGGGCCGGTGTAGGTGAATTGCACGCGCTTCGGAGCTGGACCTTTGTTGCGTGCGCCCTGCTGCTGCTGCTCCCACGCATGGGCGAGAATGCCGACGGAGCGCGAGAGCACGAACAGCCCGCGCCCCAGCGGCGGCGCAAAACCTAATTCACAGAAGATCGCTGCGGTGACGCCATCGATGTTCATCGGAATGCGCTTGCCGGTTTGCCGCTCCAGCGCCGCCTCGACCTCGCGCGCGATCGGCGCGTAGGCGCCCGACACAACGCCGCGCACGGCCGCCTGTTCGATCAATTCCAAAAGCGGCGCAACGCGCGGATCGATCGGATGGAAACGGTGGCCATAGCCGGCGATGATCTTGCCGTACGTAGCGCGATGCGCATCCAGCGCCTGCGCGGCCGCCGCCTCCAGCGGCGCGTTCGCCATCGCCGCGCGCACGGATTCGAACAATTCCATGCATTGCTCGCCGGCGCCGCCGTGCGAGTCGCCGAGCACATTGGCCGCCGAAGCCATTGCATTGTTTAAGCCGACGCCGCAGGTCGCCGCCATGCGCGCGATCGCGATCGACGGCGCGTGCGGGCCATGATCAACCGACGCCACCAGCGCCGCTTCCAGCAATTTCGCCTGCCCCGGCGCCGGAGGCTCGCCGCGTAGCATCAGCCAAATCATCTGCGCAAAGCTGACATTTCCGATCAGATCTTGAATCGGATAGCCGCGAAATTCGATCACGCCGGGACTCATATTGATGATCGACGTGGACCACCAATCCTCGACGTCCTTCAGCGGCTCGGATTTATCGTTCGCCACCTTAGCCCCTCGCTTGCGTTGAGTGAACTTCCGCCAGAATGCTCTCGGTATCGGCGCCTAGGCGCGGCGGCGGCGTTGTGGGCGCACATGGCAGGCCATCAAGGCGATAGCCGCCGAGACAAACGCTCAGCTCGCCGCCAAAATCTTCCACATCCGCAAAACTATGAACGAACCCGCGCGCCTTCACTTGCTCCAGCGAGAGCGCATCCGGCACAGAGAGCACACGTCCGGCCGGCACGCCCGCTTTGTTGAGCACCACCTCCCATTCCAGCGCGGATCGTGGGGCGAGCCCCGCCTCCACTTCCGCCGTCAGCGCCGCGCGATTTTGCTTGCGCGCCTCGCGTTCGGCAAAGCGCGGATCGTCGATGAGGTGCGCCCGCCCTATCAGCCTCATCAGCGCATGGAATTGCTCTTGCTTATTTGCGGCGATATTCAACAGGCCATCACCGGTTCGAAACGCGCCGGAAGGCGCCGCGGTGAAATTGTCATTCCCCATTGGCGCCGGCGCTTGGCCGGCAATCAAGTAGTTGGAAACGACCCAACCCATCGCGGCGATTGTGCTGTCGAGCATGGACACGTCCAGAAACGCCCCATGCCCGTTGCGCGCGCGCCCTGCGAGCGCGGCGGCGATGGCGAACGCGGCGGTAATGCCGCCGATGCTGTCGGATACAGGATAGCCCGCGCGCAGCGGCGCAGTGTCTTGATCGCCGGTGATGCTCATGGCGCCGGAAAGGCCCTGCACGATCTGATCGTACGCCGGCGCGCCACTCATCGGGCCGGTTTGGCCGAAGCCCGAAATGGCGCAATAGACAATGTCGGCCTTCACGTCCTTGAGGCGCTCATAATCCAGTCCAAGCCGGGCCATCACGCCGGGACGAAAATTTTCCACCACCACGTCCGCGGTTTTGACCAGCGCGAGGAACGCCGCCTTTTCTTCCGCTTGTTTGAGATCAAGCACGACAGAACGTTTGCCGGAATTTTGCGCCAAGAACGACGCGCCCATCAGCGCCTTGCTGAGTTTAGAATCCGCGCCGAGCACCCGCGCGAGATCGCCGCCCTCGGGCGCTTCGATCTTGATCACCTCCGCGCCCATCAGCACGAGCTGATACGTGCAGAACGGGCCAGCGAGCACGTTCGTGAGATCAAGCACGCGAATGCCTTCAAGCGGCTTGCGGGGTTGGCGCGCGCTCATCGGCGAATGAAGGGGTTGGGCAC
>DAOMPU010000154.1:0-6523 GCA_035444925.1 Terricaulis sp.
AGCTTGGCATTGGTGGAAGGACACCTTGTTGCAGCTCAAACATGCGCGGCGCGACAGGCTGCTTGATCTGAGTTGGCATCCACCCGATGATGGCGAGGGCAGCTATCGCGTGCGGCTTTACGCAGGCGATTTCACGGGAACCGAGTTGGAGCTATTCGAGAGCCGCGACCGCCATGAGGTCGTCGCCGCAATCGAGCGCATGCTGGATGACGTTAACCGGCGCTAGCGCCGCTTCTTGCCCCCGCCGGTCCACACCACGCCGGGAAAGCCCTTCAGCGGTTTCAGCTTTTCGCCCAGATACGCCCAATCGCGCAGCTCATCGATGCGGATGTGATAGCGCGGCTCGCGCCCGACGCCGGTGCTGAACAGCGCGCGTGGGATGTTCACGTTCTGCGGGCCGCGCTCGTAGAGCATCGGCGTGCCGCAGTTGCTGCAGAAGCTGCGCGTCGCGCGGTTTTCCTCGTCGCGCCAGCGTGTGAGCTGGTCTTCGCCGCGCACGATGCGGAAGCGGCTTTTCCACGAACCCACATAGGTGGCGTACGCCACCCCGTGCGCGCGGCGCGAGGCGGGAGAGTGATCGTGCCAGGCCCATTGGGCGGGCGCGGCGATTTCGATCGCCACCGCGCCGCAGGCGCATTGCGCCTCTGCGCGCGCGGGGGCGGGTTTGGGGCCGGCTGTCTTCTTCATGCGGCCGAGCCTAGCGCGCCTTGCCCCTCCGCGCCCAAGCCCCTAAGCCCAAGGCCGGGGTGCGCGAGGAAACGCATGCGGTTTGTTGCACTTGTTTTGATCGCGGCGCTGGCTGCTTGCGCCAGCGGCGGCGGCGCCGAGACGCCGACTGACCCACGCCTGGCCGCCGCGCGCGGCACCGCGCTGCCGCCGCCGGCTGAAACCGGCGCCGGGCGCGCCGCTCCGCCCGAAGGACAGGCGCCGGGCGGGTTTGATTTCGGCCAATGGCGCGGCGCCGATCCAGCGGTTTACGCCCCGGCGCTGCAAACCCAGGTGCGCGCCCGCTACGCGGGCCAAAGCTCGGCGCAAATTCGCGCGGACCTGGAAGCCAACGGCTTTGCCTGCAATGATGAAGGCCGGCTCGATTGCCGCATCGAGATCATGGAGCGCCAATGCGCGCATGATTGGTATGTCGTGGTGGAGCCTGGGCGCGAACCGGTGGCCGGGTTTGATCTGATGTGCCTCGGCGCGCGATAAGGGAAACGCCATGAAACGCCTTCACGTCGTCGCCGCCGCTTTGATGCTTGGTATAGCCGCCTGCGCCAGCACGCCGGGCGGGGGCGTCTCCACGCCTTCTGGCCCCGCCGCCATTCCGTCTTCGCCGCTGGACCTTGGCGATTGGCGCCGCGCCAGCGCGGAAGCCACGCTGCAGGGCTTTCAACGCACCATCAATCAACGCTACGGCGCGGGGCTGGAAATCAGCGCCGTGGCCGCGGATTTGCGCCGCAATGATTTCAGCTGCAGCGCGCCGGGCGCGGGCCAGCGCGGCGATCCGCCGTCGCAAGTATGCCGCAAAACCGAAACCGTGAACGGATGCACCCACACCTGGCAGGCGCACCTCTACGATAGCGGCGGCGACAACCGCCTCGCGCGTTCGCGCGGGCTCTATGATCGCCGCTGCGGCGGGGACGGCCTGCTGGGTGGGCCCGGCCGCTAGGCGGGCTGCGCGAGATAGGCGGCGACGTCGGGCGGATCGAGCGTCAGCATCGGCGTGTGCATGAAATTGATCACGACGTGCTTGCCGGAGAGGCGCGTCAGCGCCGCGCGGCCCGTCATCACGCGACGCGCGGAAGCGGGGCCGAGCACGGCGTTCATGCGCGTGGCGCTGGTGAAGATGGCGCCCGGGCGCAGCTGGCCGAAGGTCATTTCCAGCGGCGGAGAATCCGGCGCGTTGTTGGCCATCGCCAGCACCACCTGGCTGCGCATCAGCAGCTGGCGAAAGCGCGGGCGCGCGTCTTCCTCCTCCAGCGCCGCCAGGAACACGCGCTCCAGCTCGTTTTCCGGATTGATCGGCGGGGGCGCGCTGCGCGGGGGGCTCTGCTGCTGGGGTTGGCCGCCGGCTTGCGCCCAAGCGGCTGGGGGCAAAGCCGCGCCGGCAAGGGCGGCGATCAGGGTGCGTCGGTGCATGGGGCGCCTCATCATTTGGCCGTTGCATCGCCTTGGTGGAAGGCCACATTAGGGCGATGGACGATCTGTATCACGGCCGTGTTCTCGAATTGGCGTCCGAAATTCCGCATGTCGGGCGCCTGGAGGCGCCGGACGGCGCCGCCACCAAGGTTAGCCGGGTGTGCGGCTCGGTCGTCACCGTGGAACTTAAGTTGGCGGACGGCGCGGTGAGCGAAATCGCCGTGCATCCCAAAGCGTGCGCGCTGGGCCAGGCGGCCACTGCCGTGCTGGCGATGCACGCGATCGGCGCCAGCCCGGCCGAAATCCGCGACGCGCGCGATCAGCTGCGCGCCATGCTGAAGGGCGAAGGCCCCGCGCCGCAAGGGCGCTTCTGGGAGCTGCGCCATCTGGAAGGCGTGCGCGATTATCCCGCCCGCCACGCCAGCACCATGCTGGCGTTCGACGCCGCGGTTGAGGCGCTCGATCAAGCGCAGAAGAAAGCGGCGTGAGCGCGCTTCCCAAGCACGAAGCCGCCAAGGCGCTGCGCAAAGCGGCGCTTGCGTTTCCGCAAACGGTTGAGGATTTTCCCTGGGGCGAACGCGCGTTTAAGGTCGCGGGCAAGAAGGTGTTTCTTTTCCTCTCGGACCGCGAGGGCGGGGGCTTTTCCTGCTCGATGAAGCTGCCGTTCCGTAGCGAGGAAGCGCTGAAGCTGAAGGGCGCGGCGCCCACCGGCTACGGGCTCGGCGCGTCGGGTTGGGTGACGTTCGTGTTCACTGCCAAGGCCAAGCCGCCCTTGGCGAAGTTGGCCGATTATCTCGATGAAAGCTGGCGCGCCGTCGCGCCCAAGAAGCTTTCCGCCGCGCACGCCCCCGCGGGCCGCGCCTGAACCGTTTGGCTAGGCGCGTGCGCCTACTATAGTGAGCGCAACGGCTGAGGGGCCCTCCATGGAAATCTACAGCAACCCGCGCGGCTGGCGCGTGCGCATCGCGCAGGCGGCGATCTGGCTGTTCGGCGGCTTGATCGTCTGGCTGGCGTTTTTCTCGAACGGGCGCGTCGATAGTTTCGGCGAGCAGATTTTCGTTTGGGTTGCCGGCGCGCTGGCTGCGCTGATCATGGCCGCCACCGAATATTACCTGCGCGCCTACGTGATCGAGATGCGCCTTGAAGGCGGGTTGCGCATCACCACGCTCAGCTTTTTCGGCCAGCGCAGTTTCACGATCGATCCCGCGGATGCGCGCGTGGGCGGCGAGCGGCACGATTTTTTCGTCGGCCGCTCGATCGTCAACAATTTCTGGATGCCGATGAATGTCCCGGGCGAGCCGCTGCCGCTGATCGTGGACACCACCGCCGCGGGCCTTGATATGGCGGCGCTCGATCGCGCGGCGCGGCGGCGCAAATAAGCTTTGCCGCCCGCGGCGCATGGGCTAGCCTCCCGGCCGGGGAACAGGGAGACGCCGCCATGCTGCGCATTATTATTCTGCTTTTGATCATCGCCGGCGTGGCGGGCTATTTCACGCGGCCTGAGGAACCCGTGATGCGCGAGGCCGCCGACGCGGTGTTAAGCGATCCGCAAAACATCACGCAGGGCCTCGAAGGCATTGGCGCGGCGGTCGCTGGCGATCGCGTTTACAGCAATTATTACGTGGCTTCGAAATATTCGGTCACGCTGGATGGCCGCGAACTGGTCAGCTGCTGGGGCGCGTTCACGCAAGTGAAGTGCGATCGGGCGGCGCAGCAAGGCTAGCCCGATGCGTGTTCTGCTGCTGCTCATCCTTGCCGGCGTGGGCGCCTATTTCACCGTCCCGCCGCGCGAAGCGCATGAAGAAGCCGCGCGCGCGTTCCTTGAAGGGCGCGAGCCGGGCGAGGCGCGCGGGCAAGGCGGCGTCACGCTCGATAGCGTGATCGGCTACGTGAAGGGCATGCTGGCGGGCGAGGGGCGCTACGAGAATTTCTACCTCGCCTCCAAATTCACGCTGGATACGCCGGGCGCGGCCTATGTAGAGTGCTGGGGGGCGTTTACTTTGGTGCAGTGCAACGAAGTCGGTGGTTAGCGGCTCGCGCGGGCCGCGATTGAGCTGGCCATAGCTCGTGATCTTGCGCATGATCAACCTTAGGGTGGTTGATGACGCGCGTGATAATCTTGGCCTTGCTGGCGTTGGTTGGCTTCTTTGCCTGGGCGCCTCAACTCATCTGGGACGCGTTGAAAAGCATCGGCGCGCCGCTCGTCCCCGGGTTTTGGCCGCAAGTATCATCGCTTGCCGCGTATCTGCACTTCCTGCCGCTGGGGCTGATCATTGCGGCGGCGGGCGTCGTATTCTGGGCGCTTTATCTGCCGATCGCTGTCTATCGCCCCAAGAGTGAAGATGGCGGCACGCTGCATGTCGGCGCGATGCGTCGGTATGAGGTGAACCAAAGAAAAAGGGTTATGAGAATCGAGCAGGAGGATTCGCCGATCGTGCATTGGCATGTGCGCATGCAGATCGGGGCGTCGCTGGAAGTTGCCAACCATGACCGAATGCAGTTCCTCGTCATCGGTGAGCCTGAAGCACAGGATTTGATCCTCGTCGCCAATTGCAACAAGCGCAAATACGCGCTCAGCGCGCCGCGCCTGCGCGAACTTGTCCGGCGGCCTGATTGGCCTGCGCACCTGGCCGCCGCGGGGGCCGCGCTCGCATCGCTTGGCGAGGGCTGGGCGCCCGCGCTACTGGCCTATGTTGTGGCCTGGGGCGTGCTGAACGTGTTGGGCTACGCCGCGTGGCGCCTCATGGAAACGGACGCCTTTAAGCTCGTGGCGGGCCCGGTGCTTCGGGCGATGCAGCCGCGCTACGACGTGAGCGCCATAGCGGCGGCGCTGGAGCAAGGGGAGCGCAAGCGGTGAGCTTGGGAAGGCTTGTGCTCTTGGCCCTGTGCGCCGGCGGGCTGTTCTACGCGCAGCCATTTTTTGATCGCGTTGCGCCGATCATTGCGCCGCAAATCGGCTGGCGCGCGCTGACGCATGACATCCTGCTTCCGTTCGGCGCCATGTTGGCCACGGCGGCTTTGATTGCATCAGCGCGTTTCTATCGCCCCGCGCGCGTGCTGAAGTCTCGAGGCGAGGGGATCGTGCTCGAGAACGGAAGCGGGCTCTTTTACATTAGCGCCGATATCGCCTCGATTGGTCCGGACGTGCTCACGCGTGTGTTGGATTATTATCCCGTCCATAGTGTTCTTGGCGAGCCCGAGGAAACGATGATCACGTTTCATCGTGATTGGCGCAACACGATCGCCCTGGCCGTCATCTTAAACGCGAAGACAGGCCGCCACGTTGCGGGGGCTCAACTCAAGGAATGGGCGGTGGCGCCCGCTTGGATCGATACGCTGCTCGCCTGGGGTGTTTTTCTCATGCTGTTGCAGTTCGGGCTTGGGGCCGCGTTTGCTTCGCTTGTTATCGCGCTATTGGCGATCTCTTGGGCGCGCACGCGGCTGACGGAACGTTATGCCCGCCACATGGAGAATACTCTGCTGCGTTTTATGCTGGAGCCGGCGACGCGCCGGTTCTGAATCGGGGGTGATTTTTCGTCCGAGCTTTGCTAGATTGTACCGATGTTCGCACGGCTGACGACCACGACGACTACTTACTAAAGCCGGCGGCGCGGGATCGGGCGCGCCGCAGCGGCTTCGCTTGCGCCCCGGTCTGTCCAACCAAAATCCGCTAGTTTTCATGTCGCCGAGCCTGCCCGCCCGGGGCCTCTTGGGCCTCATCCAGCTCTATAAATGGACGCTCTCGCCCCTGATTGGGCGCGATTGCCGTTACCTGCCCACATGCTCCTCCTACGCGGCGGATTCGATCCGCAAGCACGGCGCCTGGGCGGGAAGCTGGATGGCGGGCGCGCGCATCTGCCGATGCCACCCTTGGGGCGGGCACGGCTGGGATCCGGCGCCGGAAGCGGTCAAAGCCAATTCCTGGTGGCGCCCTTGGCGCTACGGCGATTGGAAAGGCGGCTATCGCGCGCCGCCCGAACACCACGAATCCGATAAGAGCATCTCATGAGCATTTCTCTCAAATTCCCCGATGGCGCTGAGCGGAGCTACGACGACGGCGTGACGCCGCTCGCGGTCGCTGAAGGCATTTCCAAATCGCTGGCCAAGAAGGTCGTCGCCGCGAAGATCGACGGCGGCTGGTGGGATTTGACGCGGCCCTTGGAAGGCGGCGGCAAGTTCGAGCTGGTGATGCGCGACAGCGCCGATGGCCTTGAAGTGCTCCGCCACGATGCGGCGCACGTGCTGGCGCAAGCGGTGCAGGAGCTTTTTCCCGGCACGCAAGTGACGTTCGGCCCGGTGACGGAAGATGGCTTCTACTACGATTTCGCGCGCGACGAGCCGTTCTCGACGGACGATTTCGAGAAGATCGAAAAGCGCATGAAAGAGATCG
>DAOMPU010000155.1:0-6470 GCA_035444925.1 Terricaulis sp.
CGCCGCGCAGAAGAACGCCGATCGCGGCTTTGACGATGCGCGCCTGTTCGAAGCAAGCCCCGCTTACGCGAACACGAACCCCGAAGGCCAGCTGCGCACGCTCGCGGCCGTCTGGCGCGCGCGCCCCGCGCGCCATTGGCGCGCCGCGCCGCAGCCGGATATTTTCGATGTGAAGCGCGATCTGCTGATGGTGCTCGAAGCGCTCGGCGCGCCCGTCGCCTCGCTGCAAACCGCAAGCGATGCGCCCGGCCATTGGCGCCCGGGCCGCACCGGCGCGCTGAAGCTTGGCCCCAAAGTGATCGCTTATTTCGGTGAGATCCATCCGCGCGCGCTGAAGGCGCTCGATGTCGAAGCGCCCATGCTGGCGTTCGAGATTTTCCTCGATGCGCTGCCCGCGCCGCGCGCGAAAGGGCGCAGCAAACCCCCGCTCGAAAAGCTCGATCAAATGCCGCTGACGCGTGACTTCGCCTTCATCGTCGATGACGCAACGCCCGCGGCGGACGTGGTGCGCGCCGCCTTCGGCGCCGATAAGCAGCTGATCGCGGACGTGGCGCTGTTTGACGTCTATCGCGGCGATCGCATGGCGGCGGGCAAAAAAAGCCTCGCCATCGAGGTCACGCTGCAGCCGCGCGAAAAAACGCTGACCGACAGCGAAATCGAAGCCGCCGCCGCCAAGATCGTCTCGGCGGTCATGAAAGCCACGGGCGGAACCCTGCGCGGCTGAGCGCGCGGTTCCAATTGCAGCGCGCGCTGGAACGGGCGCGCCCGCGCGTGCGTTTTTCGCACCTAAGCCGGCTTGGCGCCGGCGGAGGAGCACCCATGACCAGAAACTCACTTTTGGCGCTGTGCGCCGGTAGCGCATTGGCGCTCGCCGCGTGCGGCCAGCAAGCGCAGCAACAGGCCGAGCTTCCCGCACCCGCGCCGGTCGAAACGGCGACGCCCGCGGCCATGACCGACATTGAATTCGTGCAAGCCGCGCTCAACGCGGATGCGTTTGAAATTCAATCCTCGCAGCTCGCCGCCCAGCGCGGCGCCCGCACTGACGTGAAAGCGCTGGCGGAAACTTTGGTGACGGAAAATACCGCGGCCACCCAAGCGCTGACCGCGCTGGCGCCCACGCTGCAGATCACCGCGCCGACGCCCGCCGTCGCCGCCGATCAGGCTGACGATCTGGCTGATCTCAACACCAAGAACGGCGAAGCCTTCGATGACGCCTACCTCGACGATCAGGTCGAGGCGCACAACAACGCGATTGCGCTTTATGAGCGCTATGTCGCCGGCGCCGCCGAAGGCCCGCTGAAGCAATGGGCGCAAACCGAGCTGGCGGAAATGCGCACGCACCGCGATCAAGTCCAAGCGCTCGAAAACGCCACCTAAGGCCGTCCGCTTCCCGGCCGAGCGCCGGATCATTCGGCGCGGGAGCCGGAGCCGAGGGCCAACGCCCTTGGCTCCGGTTCTTCGCCGTGGCGGCTTAGTTCTCCGCCGCCACGCGCTCCATCGCCCGCATCGCGCGCAGCAGATTGCCGCCGGCGATGGCGGCGATGTCGCGCTCGCTCCAGCCGCGCCGCAGCAATTCGGCGAATAGCGGAATGTACCCGTCCACGCCTTCCATGCCCTCGGGCAGATACACCACGCCGTCATAATCGGCGCCCATGCCGATATGCGCGCGCCCGGCGATGCGCGCGATATGCTCTACATGATCGGCCACATGCGCCGGCGTCACGCGCGGGGGCGCGTTCGCGGCCGTCCATTCCGCCAGCAGGCGGTCAGCCGCGGGCGCATCGCCCGGGTTCAGCGCGCGAAACTCCGCCTGCTTGCCCGCGCGCCGCGCGGACCATTGGCGGAATTCCTCGGAGATGAACGGCGAGGTGAAGTTCACCATCACCACCCCTCCATTATCGCGCACCAGCGCCAGCACATCGTCGGGCACGTTGCGCGGATGGCGCGCCACCTCGAATGCCGACGAGTGCGAGAAAATCACCGGCGCGCGGGAAACGGCGATCGCATCGCGCATCGTCTCGGCCGAGACGTGGCTCAAATCCACGAACATGCCGACGCGGTTCATTTCGCGCACCACCTCTTCGCCGAACGAGGTAAGGCCGCCATGGCGCGGCGCGTCGGTGGAGGCGTCGGCCCAATCGCTGGTCGCGGAATGGGTCAGCGTCATGTAGGTGACGCCGGCGCGGCGAAATTCGCGCAGCAGCGCCAGATTGTTGTTGATCGCTTCCCCGCCTTCGATGCCCATCAGCGACGCGATCCGCCCGGCGCGATGCGCGCGCATGATCCCATCGGCGGTATCGGCGAATTGCAGCTGGCGCGGGTAGGCCGCAATCATGCGGCGCGTCAGATCGATCTGCTCGAACACCATTTGCGTGTTCGCCAGCCCGCGATTGCCCGCCGGCACATAGACGGACCAAAACTGCCCGCCCACGCCGCCGCGTCGCATGCGCGGAAAATCGGTATGCAGCGGCGGGGCGATTTGGCGCGTATCGCCCATCAGATCGACGCTGGCGAGGTCATTGCCGTGATCGTCGCGGATCGCCCAGGGCAAATCGTTGTGCCCGTCGATCACCGGCGTGCCGCGCAGAATGCGCTCGATCCGCGCCCGCTCGCGCGCGCTTACTTCCTGCGCCGCCGCCAAAGTGGGCGCGCACAAGAGCGCGACCGCGAAGAGAGTTCCCAATATCCGCATACGAAAACCACCCGTGAAGCCAAGCTTCACGGGTGGTGCTTCATTTGCCGGCGCGGATCAACCCGCGCGCGATCAGCCGTCCACGCCGAAATCGTAGAACGTGCCGGGGATGCCGCCATAGCCTTGCTGCATCTGGCCCGCGACCACGAGCGCGTATTCGCCCGGGAAAAGCTCCGCGTTCGGGCGCACGGTGTAGAGCGAGTGGCCCGCGGGCGCGCTGCCGCTGGCGGGCTCCATCGTCACTTGAATGATGCGGTCGGGGTGGATGCCGGTGGACCAGCTCATATAGCCCCCGCCCACCAGCACTTCGCGCACGCCGTTGCGCGCTTCAAAGTGCGCCAGCACCACAACGCCCTGCGGCTGCACGTTGGAAGGCACCGCCACCACGAAGCTAGCGTTCGCCGGCACGCGCATCTGCGCCGCCGCGCCCGGCATCACCGCATATTGCCGCACGCCCGCGAACGGGCGCGCATGCGTGCGCGTGGACACCATGATGGCGCGGATTTGCTGGCGCTGGCCGTTCACCACCGCGTACACGTCCGGCGCGGCCTGGCACATTGCGGGTTCGTCAAACAGCGTCTGCGCGGCCGCCGCCGGCGCGAACGCCACCGCGCCCAGCGCGGCTACTGCCATAAAAATTCGTTTCATAAGCGTGCCCCTTTGAGATGCCTCGCCCGGCCCTTGTAGCGAGGAAGGCAAAGCCAAGGCAATCCTTGCCGCGCCGGCTTAAACCGCCCCGAACGCCGCCAAAGTGAAATAAAGCGCCGCGGCGCAGGCAAGGAGGAGGGCAAGATGGCGCGGTTTCATAACGCCATAAAAGTGGGGCGCGCGCGCCGCGGGCCGAGTGACTGGCGTCACGCGCGGAAGCAAGGCTCGCTTCCCTGACGCAGCCCCGGCGCAAGCCGGGGTGCGATCAGGGATCCAGAACCACGCGCGCGGTCGCTCTGGCTCCCCGCTCTCGGCCCCGCTTCCGCGGGGCGCTCGGCGGGGAAGCGTGCTAGTGTCTGCGCCTGGCCCGGAACGGTCGTTGCTGCCGCGGAGGTTGGAGCGATAGTGTCCATTGGGTTTCTGCTGGGGCGCTGCCAATGATCCTTGCCTATGTCCGGTGCAGTGATGGTCTTGAAGGCGACTGGCTGTTCGATGTCCTTCCTCGTGTCGGAGAAGATGTCGTGCTCCGCGCGCAGCCGTCGAAAATTTTCTACAAGGTGCGCAAGATTGAGCACTATCCGACGACGCGCGACTCCGGACAATTCACCGACAACATGGATAGAGGCATCGCGCTTTACCTCGATCCAGTATCTGCCTAGTGACAGCTTTCGGCGAAATCCGGAAGTCTCCGCGTCCTCCCCCGCTAGGGGGAGGTGGCGCGCGCGGAGCGCGTGACGGAGGGGCGGACGCCGATGCTTGCAAGCGCTGGCGCTATCCCCTCAGTCCGCTGCGCGGACAGCTCCCCCTATCGGGGGAGCACGGGCATCAAGCGTTTCCGCTCCCGCCGAAAAGCAGCCTTCACCCCAGCCCGTAAGCCGCCGCCATTTCCGGCTCTTTCGCCGCGACTTGCCGCGCCAAATCCACGATCACTTTCGCCTGTTTCCAGGTCGCGTCGTCTTGCATCTTGCCGTCCAGCATGGCCACGCCCGAGCCGTCCGGCAGCGCTTCCAGGATGCGCAGCGCAAAGCGCACTTCCTCGGCGTCCGGGTTGAACACTTTTTTCGCAATGGCGATTTGCCCCGGGTGCAGCGTCCACGCGCCGGCGCAACCCATCAGGAAGGCGTTGCGGAATTGCTGCTCGCAGGCCGCGTCATCCTTGATGTCGCCGAACGGGCCGTACATCGGCTTCAGCCCATGCATCACGCACGCATCCACCATTTTGGCGAACGTGTAGTGCCACAAATCCTGCTGCACGCTCTCGCGCGCGGCGCCTTCGCTCGGATCGCTCAGCACCCGGTAGCCCGGATGGCCCCCGCCCACGCGCGTGGTTTTCATTTTGCGCGACGCGGCCAAATCCGCCGGCCCCAAACAAATCCCATGCATGCGCGGCGAAGCGCCGGCGATCGCCTCCACATTCGCCACGCCTTGCGCGGTTTCGAGAATGGCGTGGATCAGGATCGGCTTGGTCAGTCCATGCTTGGCTTCCAGCAAAGCCAGCAGCTGATCCATGTAATGAATGTCCCAAGGCCCTTCGACCTTCGGGACCATGATCACATCCAGCCGATCGCCCAGCCCCTCGACCAGCGCATTCACATCCTCCAAATGCCAAGGCGAATTCAGCGCATTCACGCGGCTCCAATAGCCGACCTCAACGCCCTTCAGCGCCCGGCCCATCTCCACCGCGCCCGCGCGCGCGGCTTCTTTCGCGTCAGCCGGGATCGCGTCTTCCAAATTCGCCAGCAGCACATCCACCTGGCCGGCCATCTCCGGCGCCTTGGCGCGCACTTTCTCAAGATGGGACGGCACAAAATGCACCATCCGCTCCAGCTTCACCGGCAGCTCACGCAGCGGCTCGGGCGCGCCGGTGGCGAGGGGGGCGTAGAAATGGCGGGGCGGTTTCACGCTCAAGGCTCTGATCCTGTTCTGTTCGCGCCCGCAGCATGGCCCGCCTTGCGGAACCGCGCAATCGGGCTCCCTAACGCCTAACCCTGCTGGAGCTTCGCCTTGAGTCAGCCCCGCCAGGGGCTATGTTCCGGCCCGTCCGGGGAGCCGCCCGGATGAGGGGCGGGAGCGCGCGTGCGTACGTATCTGGATTTCGAAAAGCCGGTCGCCGAGCTGGAAAGCAAGATCGAGGAGCTGCAGGCCCTGGCGGAAGCTTCGGGCGCCGATGCGATCAGCCAAGGCGTCGAGCTCTCGCGCCTCAAGACCAAAGCCGAAAGCCAGCTCGCGGCCATCTACGCCAAGCTCGAACCGCACCAGAAAACCCAAGTCGCGCGCCATCCCGATCGGCCGCATTTCGTCGATTACATCGCCGCACTCGTCACCGATTATATAGAGCTCTCGGGCGACCGCGCCTTCGGCGAGGATGCAGCCATCCTCGGCGGCACCGGCAAATTCCTCGGCCGCCCTGTCGTTGTGCTCGGCCACGAAAAAGGGCGCACCACGGCCGATCGCCTTAAGCACAATTTCGGCATGGCCCGCCCGGAAGGCTATCGCAAAGCCATGCGCCTGATGGATTTGGCGGAGCGGTTCAATTTGCCGGTAGTCTCCTTCGTCGATAGCCCCGGCGCTTATCCCGGCATCGGCGCGGAAGAGCGCGGCCAGGGAGAAGCGATCGCGCGCTCGACGCAGCGCTGCCTCACGCTCGGCGTGCCGATGGTGACGGTGATCGCCGGCGAAGGCGGCTCGGGCGGCGCCATCGCCATCGCCGCGGCCAATAAAGTGCTGATGCTCGAGCATTCGTATTATTCCGTCATCAGCCCAGAAGGCGCGGCCTCAATCCTCTACAAAGCCAAGAAGGACGATGCGCCCCAGGCCAATCGCGTGAAGGAAGTCGCCAATTCCATGCGCATCACCGCGCAGGATCTGCTGCCGCTTAAGGTGATCGATTCCATCATCGCCGAGCCGGTGGGCGGCGCGCACCGCGAGCCCTCCGCCGCCATCGCCACGGTGGGCGCGGCGATCGCCGAAGCGCTGGATGGCCTCTCTGCGCTCAGCGCGGACGAATTGCGCAAACAGCGCCGCGACCGCTTCCTCGCCATCGGCCGCTTCGAAGCCGACGCCGCGAGCGCGTGATCTTGGACCGCCGGCGTCCCGCCGGCCCTTCTTTTGTGAATCCTTCGCGCCTTCG
>DAOMPU010000156.1:0-6454 GCA_035444925.1 Terricaulis sp.
GTGCGCCGCGGCAAGGTGCGCCGCGCGAAGCTCTATTATCTGCGCGATCGCCGCGGCAAGTCGGCCCGCATCGCCGAGCGCGCCGGCGGCGCCCGTGAAGACGATTTCGTCGGCGAAGCCGAAACCACGGAAGCCGCGGAATAGTCTTCCCGCTTCTCCTGCTTTTGAAAGCCCCGCGGCGACCCCGCGGGGCTTTCTCGTTCTTGACCTCCCCGCTTTGGACGCGCACCTGACGCTGAGCAGTATGACCGCGCAAAAGCCCCCCGCCCCGGATGTCGAGATTCTCACGCTCGGCTGCCGGCTGAACGCTTACGAGAGCGAAGCCATGCGCGCGCTTGCGGGCGAGGCGGCGCTTTCAAACGCGGTGATCGTCAACACCTGCGCCGTCACCGGCGAAGCCGTGCGCCAGGCGCGCCAGGCCATCCGCCGCGCGCGCCGCGAACGGCCCGATGCGGAAATCATCGTCACCGGCTGCGCCGCGCAGATCGATCCGCAAAGTTTCGCCGCCATGCCGGAAGTCTCGCGCGTGCTCGGCAACGCCGAAAAGATGCGCGCCGAAAGCTTCGCGCCGGCAGCGCACGCGCGCGTTTCCGTGTCGGACATCATGGAAGTGCACGAAACCGCGAACCATCTGATCGACGGCTATGCCGAGCGCACGCGCGCTTACGTGCAAGTGCAGAACGGCTGCGATCATCGCTGCACCTTCTGCATCATCCCGTACGGACGCGGCAATTCACGCTCGGCGCCCGCGGGCGAAGTGGTGGCGCAGATTCAGCGCCTGGTCGCCAATGGCGCGCCGGAGATCGTGCTCACCGGCGTCGATCTCACCTCCTGGGGCGCGGACCTGCCGGGCGCGCCCCAACTCGGCAATCTCGTCGCGCGCATCTTGAAGCTCGTGCCGGAACTCAAGCTGCTGCGCCTCTCGTCGCTTGATGCGATTGAGATGGATGAGGTGCTGTTTGAACTCGTCACCACTAACGCGCGTATTGCGCCCTACCTGCATCTTTCGCTGCAGCACGGCGATGATCTTATTCTGAAGCGCATGAAGCGCCGCCACTCGCGCGCGCAAGCGATCGCGCTCTGCCAGCGCGTAAAGGCCGCCCGGCCCGAGATTGCGCTGGGCGCCGATCTCATCGCCGGCTTCCCCACGGAAACCGACGAAGCCTTCGCCAATCTCATCTCGCTGATCGAAGAATGCGGCCTCGCCTACGTGCATGCCTTCCCGTTCAGCCCGCGCACCGGCACGCCGGCCGCGCGCATGCCGCAAGTGGATCGCCGCGTGGTGAAGGCGCGCGCCGCGCAGCTGCGCGACGCAGGCGCGGCCGCGCTCGCGCGCCATTTGCAAAGCTGGGTGGGCCGCGAGGCCGAAGCGCTGGTCGAGCGCGAGGGCTTCGCGCGCCTGCCGGATTTCACGGCGGTGCATCTTGGACCGCCGGCGCCCTCGCCGGCCAACGCCGGCGCAGGCGTACGCCTGCGCTTCACCGCCCATGACGGCGCGCACCTGATCGGCGCCGCCGCATGATCTGGAGTCTGTTCGATAAAAAGAAGCAGCCCGAAGTGCAGCAGGCCGAGAAGAAGGGCTTGTTCGATGGGCTGCTGAAATCTTCCAACAAACTCGCCGATGGCGTGGCTGCGATCTTCACCAAGGAGAAGCTCGACGCCGCCGGCATCAGCGAATTGGAAGATGCGCTGATCGCCTCCGACATGGGCGCCCCCGCCGCCGCGCGCATCGCCGCGGCGCTGACCGATCAGCGATTCAGCAGAGAAAACGGCGGCGTCGAAGCGCGCGAGGCGCTAGCGGGCGAAGTCGCGCGCATTTTGAAGCCGCGCGAAGCCGCGCTCGATCTCGGCGCCGGCCCCAAGCCGCGCATCGTGCTGGTGATCGGCGTCAACGGTTCGGGCAAAACCACCACGATCGGCAAGCTCTCCAAGCGGCTGTCCGATTCAGGCGCCAAGGTCGTCATCGGCGCGGCCGATACGTTCCGCGCCGCCGCGATCGAGCAATTGGAAGTGTGGGCCGGCCGCGCGGGCGCCAGCTTCATCGGCGCCAAGCAAGGCGCGGACGCCGCGGGCGTCGCCTTTGAAACCGCCAAGCGCGCCAAGGATGAAGGCGCCGACATCGCCCTGATCGACACGGCCGGACGCCTGCAAAACAAATCCGAGCTGATGGCCGAGTTGCACAAGATCGTGCGTTCGATCCGCAAGGTCGATGAAGATGCGCCGCACGACGTGCTGCTCGTTCTCGACGCCACGGTCGGCCAGAACGCGCTCTCGCAAGTGGAAAGCTTCCGCGCCGTGGTGGAGATCACCGGCCTAGTGATGACCAAGCTCGACGGCACCGCCAAGGGCGGCGTGCTGGTGGCGCTGGCGCAGCGCCACGCCATCCCGATCCACTTCATCGGCGTCGGCGAAAAGGCCGAAGATCTGCAAAGCTTCGACGCGCAAAGCTTCGCGCGCGCTTTGGTTGGTTTGGAGTGAGCGAAGCGGCGCAGATCATTCTCGATCGCAGCAGCGCAAAGCCCGCGCCCTATAACGGCGTTTTCTCCGAGCTCTCGCGCTGGCTGGGCGCCGCTTATCTTAAGCTCAGCGGCTGGCGCATCGAGGGCGATTGGCCGGGGCTGGATAAAGCCGTGCTGGTCGCGGCGCCGCACACGTCCAATTGGGACGGGATCAATATGCTGGCCACCGCCGCCTATTATCGCGTGGCGCTGCGCTGGATGGGCAAGAAGAGCCTGACCCAAGGCCCGTTCGGCTGGGCGATTAAAGCGCTCGGCTGCGTGCCGATCGATCGCGCCGCGAGCCATGATGTGGTCAACACCATGCGCGATGTGTTCGCCGCGGAGCCACGCATGATCCTGGCCATTCCGCCCGAAGGCACGCGCAGCGCCGTGCGCGAATGGAAAAGCGGCTTTTATCACATCGCTGTCGGCGCCGGCGTGCCGATCATCGTCAGCGTGCTGGATTACGGCTCAAAGACCGTGCGCCTCGCCGCCGTGCTGCATCCCAGCGGCGATTACGAAAGCGACCTTGCGCTCATCCGTGCGCACTACGCAGACGCCAAAGGCAAGCACGCAGCCAAATTCCAAGCCGCTTAGCGCACCGCGCGCACTGGCGCTGCAATATTGCACACGCCAAGCCGGTTCACCGGGTTCGCCGAGAAGAACGAATCCCGCCGCGTGCGCCGCGAATCCACAAGCGCCGCCCAAGTCGCGCTATCGGTGCGCACGGTTTCCAGCCGCACGCGTTCGGCTTCCGGCATATCCGCGGCCAGCCGCGCCGAAACGATCGGCGTGCGCTCCTCTGCGGTTTCATAAAAGCCGAGCGCCCCTGTGCCACGCTTCATGGTGGACAGTATGTCCATCCCCTGCACCACGCGCCCCACCAGAGTGATGTTGCGGTCGAGATTGCGCGGCATCTGCGCGTTCACCGCATAGAGCGAGCCGCCATTGCCGCTATCGAGCCCCTCGCCGCGGCCCGAACCCACCATGCCGTAGCAATGCGCCAGCCACACCTCATCGCCCGCGCGCGCGGCGGGGAAGCCTTGGCTGAAGCCCACTTGCGGGGCGTACGTGTCCGGATCGGGCAGCGGCGTGAATTCCACCGAACCGAGGGGCCGCGTGATTTCATGCGCGACCGTTTCCGCCCCCTCACCCAGCGGCGCGGGGTCTTCATCGTCGCGCCCCCATTGCACCACGTAATTATCCTGCGAGCGCAGGATGGCTGCGCCGGTGAAATAGCCCGCCCGCGTCAGTGCGCGGATATTGGCGGCGTGGTTGGGCGCAAAGTGCGGCGCAAGCTCAAGGATCACGCGCCCCTGCGGCAAGTCCATCACCAGCAGGTTTTCCGGCGCAATCGCGCGCCAATCGCCGGCGGGGGATTGATCGATGATTTCCTGCGGCGACAGCACGGGCCCCGCCGGCGCCTCGGCGCCCGGCGCGCTCGCGCACGCCGCCAGCAGAAGCGCCGCCCCGATCATCCATCCTGCCCGCATGCTGGCCTCCAAATTTTCAGCTGATAGGGGCAGGGATCGCGCGCCGATGCAAGCACCCCTGGCCTCGCCCGCGCCCGCGTCGTATCAGGCCAGCCATGACCGAATCCCAGCCGCCCCGCGCGCAGCCCGGCCCCAATCAATTGCTGATCGATCTGGGGCCCGTCGCCCTCTTCGTGGTCAGCTACAATGTGCTGCAGCGTATGGAAGCCTACAAAGAGGAGGCGATCTACATCGCCACCGGCCTGTTCATGGCCGCCACCATCGCCGCCATCGCCTATTGCAAATTAAAGCACGGCCGCATTCCGCCGGTTCTGATCGTCACCGGCATTCTCGTCACCGTGTTCGGCGGGCTGACCATCGCGCTGCACGATGAGACCTTCATCCGCATCAAGCCCACATTCGTTTATCTCTTCTACGCAGCGGCGATTTTCTTCTCGCTTTTCATCAAGCAAAACATCTGGCGGCTTCTTTTCCGCCACGTCTTCACCCTGCCCGATCGGATTTGGAACGTGCTGGCGATCCGCTGGGGGCTGTTCTTCGTGTTCATGGCGGTGGTGAACGAGATCATCCGCAATCAATATCCGGACTTCTGGGTCAATTCGCGTCTCGTCGTGGTGTTTCCGCTGATCCTGATCTTCTCGTTCGCCAACGTCCCGCTGGTCTTGAAACATTCACAAACCGACGAAACCGAAGGCAAATCGGATAATCCCGAGGCGCCCGCAGCCTGAGCGTGCATGTTTCCGACTGAATTTCGCCTTGCTGGCGTATCACGCTCGCGCGCATGATTGATCGGTTCGGCTTGATCGCTAAGCTCGCCCCGCGTTTGGGGGCGAATGGCGATGGGACGCAATATGTCGGACCAGGCTGAGGCGGAGCCGTATCGGCTGGCCGCATCGGCGAGCCATTTGCTGCATCGCGCAGAACAATTGGCCTCTGATCGTTTCACGCAGCTCGTCGATGGAATTATCACGTTGCGCCAATTCGCCGTGCTTGCCGCGATCGCGCAGCGGCCAGGCCTGCGCCAAAGCGATCTCGTGCGCGAAACCGGCATCGACCGCTCCACGCTGGCGGATATGCTTTCACGCATGCAAAAGCGCGCGTGGGTGACGCGCGCGGCGCACGCGCTCGATCAGCGCGCCCAGGCCGTGCAGATCGCACCCGCGGGCGCGGCGATCCTGGCCAGCGTCACCAAACACGCGCGCGCCGCCGACGCCGCCATCCTGGACGCGCTGCCGCGCACCAAAAGCAAAGCGTTTCTCAATCTGCTGGTGAAGCTCGCCGCCGTGGCCGACGAAACCGCCGAAAAAGCCGAGCGCAACGCCAAACGCCTCGCCAAGCGCCAAGCCAAGGCGCGTGCGAAAGCGCAAGGCGCGGCGAAGGCCAAGGCCCGCGTGCGGCAAAAGCGAACAGAAAAGACCCGCGACTAACGCAGCGCCGGCTCGATCACTTCGCGCACGTCGCGCGCGGTCAGCGCGCCGCGATGGGCGGCGCGCACCACGCCGTCCGGCCCGATCACGAACGTTTCCGGCACGCCGGCCACGCCCATCTCCAGCCCAAAGCGCCCATCAGGATCAAGCGCTACCGCCGAAAACGGATTGCCGAGCTGATTAAGAAAGCGCGCGGTGTTTTCGGGGCGGTCCTTGTAGGCCACGCCCACGATCTCCACGCCCTGCTGCTGCAGCTTGACCAATTCCGGATGCTCGGCCCGGCACGGCGTACACCAAGAGGCGAACATGTTGATCACGTAGGCGCGCCCGCGCCGTTCTTCGCCCGTGATCAAATCGCCGCCGCCCAATTGCTCCAGCGCATAAGCGGGCGCGGGCTGGCCCACGAGGCCAACCGTGAACAATTCCCGCTCGCCCCCGCGCAGCAGCAGGAACGCGCTCACCAGCACCAGCACGCCCAGCACAATCAGCGGCGCGAATGAGGCCCAATGCTTCATGGCCGATCCAGCTTGGCCGCCTCACGCGCCCAATGGCGCGCGCGCAGCAACACCGCGCCGATCAGCGCCGCGAACGCCACGCCGGCGATGGCGTACGCCGCCCACACGAAAGGCCAGCCGCCCTCGATCATGAGGCGGCCCGCAAGCGCGCGGCCTCCACGCGCCGGCGATGAATCGCCGCGCGCATGTTGGTGAGAGTCAAACCCACGAACAGCGTAAAGAACGCGCCTGCCATCACAGCCAGCGGCCCCAGCATCGAGGCATGAATGCTCGGCCCATCCGCGCGCAGGATGCTCGCGCCCTGGTGCAGCGTGCTCCACCAATCGACCGAGAATTTCACGATCGGCAGATTGATCAGCCCGGCAAGGCAGAGGATCGCCGCGAGGCGCGCCGCCTTTTCTTCATCCTCGATCGCCGCCCAAAGCGCGATGTAGCCGAGATAGGTGATGAACAGCACAAGCATGCTCGTCATCCGCCCATCCCATTCCCACCACGTGCCCCAAGTCGGCGCGCCCCAGAGC
>DAOMPU010000157.1:0-6449 GCA_035444925.1 Terricaulis sp.
TGCGCGATGAAGCGGGCAACGTGGTCGAAGGCGGCTGGACCATCCATCATCCCTCGAACGAGAAGATGTGGATCTACGACGCCGCGATGCGCTACCAGCAGGAAGGCAAAGAGCTCATCATCTTCGCCGGCAAGGAATACGGCACCGGCTCCTCGCGCGATTGGGCCGCCAAGGGCACGACGCTGCTGGGCGTGCGCGCCGTGGTGGCCGAAAGCTTTGAGCGCATCCACCGCTCCAACCTCATCGGCATGGGCGTGCTGCCGCTGCAGTTCAAAGACGGCCAATCTTGGTCGAGCCTCGGCCTGACCGGCGCGGAAACCGTCTCGATCGACGGCGTGGCCGGCTTCAAGCCGCGCCAGGACGTGACGCTCAAAATCACGCGCCCGGGCGGGAAAATCGACGAAGTGACCGTCTTGTGCCGGATCGACACCGAAAATGAGGTCGAATACCTCCGGAACGGGGGTATCTTGCACTATGTTTTGCGGAGCCTGGCGAAATCGGCGTGAGGCCTTCCCCGGCCGTCACGCTGGTTTGATTTTATGAGCGAGGGCGGGCCGGCCATGCTGACGGGCATGATCGGCCGCATCCTCGCCGTCGCTTTAATCGGGCTGGCGGCGCTCGCCGCCCCCGCGCGCGCCCAGGAACCTGGGCGCCGCGCGGACGTGGTGGTCGAGCTCTACACCAGCCAAGGCTGCACCCAATGCCCCCGGGCCAACCGCCTGCTCGGCGCGTTCGCCCGCGAACAGGGCGTGCTGGCGCTCACCTTCCCGGTCGGCATGTGGGATTATCTCGGCTGGAACGACACGTTCGCGCGCCCGGAATTTTCCGATCGCCAGCGCCAATACGCGCGCACGCTGCGCACGCGCGGGCGCTTCACCCCGCAGCTCGTTCTCAATGGCGCGCGCCAGCTTTCGGCTTCCGATTGGGATGATGCGCGCGTCGCTTTGGATCAGGCGCTCACTGCGCCGCGCGCGCTCGCGCGGGGAGACTTGGCGATTTTACGCCTGCCCGCCGGGCGCGTGCGCATTACCTTGAGTGCAAACGCGGCCGCCGCCGGCGCCGATATTTGGCTTGTCGCCTACGATCCGGGCCCGCTGGCGGTGGTCGTCAGCGGCGGGCTCAACGTCAACCGCACGGTGCTGCACTACAATCTGGTGCGCACCATGGAGCGCGTCGATACGTGGAACGGCCGCTCTGTTTGGTATGAGCGCGCGCGCTGCTCGCCCGAATGCGCGGTGATCGTGCAGCGAGCCAATGGCGGCCCGGTGCTGGGCGCCGCCTACACCCGCCGCGCGCGCTAATTGGCGCCAGGCACGAGCGAACTCAGCGGCGGCGCCAGCGCCTGCACTTCCTGCGCCGAAAGCCCGTAAGCCCAAGGCGCGGCGCGATTGTTGATCGCCAGCGCGGCCGCTTCTTGCTCCGGCGCGCCGGCGCGCGCCACCAATTTCACCCAGCGGCGCTGATCGGCGTCGATGATCTCCGCGTCCAGCATGACGCCGTCAAACGTCGTCGCGCGCACGCGCGCCACGACTGCGCCCTGGATCGCCGGCGCCGGCTGCACGTCGATCGGGCCAAGCGCGGTGATCCGCTCCGCCGCGGCGCGCAGCACCGATTGCGACAGCGGGTCAAGCGCGGGCGCGGCGATGCGCCAAGGCTGATCGGCGCCGTCGCGCGCCAGAATGTAAGCGCGGCCCTCGCTCGGCACGATCTCCACCCGCGCCAACGTTTGCGGCTCCAGCGAAAGCGGGCGCAGATCGAGCCAGGAGGCGATGTCGCGCAGCGGCGGCAGATCGCCTTCCGCGGCCCAAGCCTGATCGTCGTCAGGGCGGCGCACATAAAGCCCGCTCGGCTCCACGCCGAGAATAAGGTTCACCAGCAGCGCGCCGCGCCCGTCTTCGATCTGCACCAGCACGCCGCGCCCGCCTTGGCGCGGATCGTCCACGCCCAGGCGCGCGTGCTTGGAGGAATCGTTCGTCATCCGCCGCGTATAGCGCAGGCCGCTGAGCCCCTCGGTCAGCTGCTGCAGGCGTGTGGCCAGCACCGGATAGTCGCCGCGATCGCGCATCACCCATACGCTCTCTTCGCCGCGCTGGGCACGCTCGATGCGGTAGCTGGCTTCGGCGCTGGTGATCATGATGCGCTGGCCGCTGGCGATGCTTTCGCTGATGCCGGGCAGCACCGGGCCGGACACCGCATCGGGGCGCGAGGCGCGATATTCGATCCCCAGCGTCACCGCCGCGACCGCCGCCATGGCGCCCGCGATCAGGAAATAGCTCAGCGCGCGCTTTTTCCGGCGCTCTGCGAGATCGCCGCTCATTTGCCCGCTCCCGTGCGCGCGCGCCGCTGCCGGCGCCAGAAGAAGAAAAGACCAGCCCCCGCCACCAAGAGCGGCATCAGCCACACATTGATGAACACAACGAGCGCCTCCAAGCGATCCACATCACCGCGCAATTCACGCTCGGTGCGGCGCAATTCGCCGCGCACTTCCAGAAGCCGCGTTTCCAGTTCGCGCACCACCGCCGCCTCTTCCTGCGTCAGCTCCGCGCCCAGGACGCCAGAGAAAGCGCCTGAGCCGCGCCCTTGCGCCTGCAATTGCGCGAGCCGCGCTTCAGTGGCTTGCAGATCGGCGCGCAATTGCTCTTCACGGCTTTCGATCGCTTCCTGCGCCTGGCGCTCCAGATCGTCGATCATTTCCATGCGCCGCGGCGGCGACGCGCGCGAGCGCAGCGAAACCAGCGCGTCCGAACCGCCCAGCACGTCGATCGCGTTCAGCGCGAACGAGGCGTTGTCGGCCGCCGCCGCGCCGGTGCTGGGATCGATGTAGAACACGTCGTCCAGAAAATCGGCGTCCGCCACGATCACGATCTCGGCCCCCGCGTGCGAGCGCGTGAGCGGCTCGGCGCCCGGCGCCACGCCTTCGGGCGGCCCGTTCGCAAACGCCGTCTCCACCGCGCCCGAGAGGCGCACGGCGACGGTTTCCATCCGCCCCCCGCCTTGGCGCCACATGCCGGCGAGTTCGAACGGCGAAGGCCGCGCCAGCGCCGCTTCCGCGGGAATGCGCATCGTATCGCCGCTGGTGCGCGCCAGCGTGACACTTTCCAGCCCCGGCCGCTGGCTGACATTCAGCCCGCCCGCGAGCCCGAAATTGATGCCGCGCCGCAGCCACGCCGTCATCAGATCGTCGCGGTTGAGCTGCTCGCCCGGCACGACGAAGAAAAGCGGCTGCGGCATTTCCACCGGCTGGCCCGTATCGGGCCGTTGCACGCGGATCGGCAGCGCGTTTTCGCCATCGAGCACCACATCGCTGGAGAAGCTCACGCCCCAGCGCGCCAGCATCGGCTCCAGCGTTGAGCTGGTCGGCGGCGGCGCGGCGGGATTGAACGGATCAAACCCGGTCTCGCCTTGGTTTTGCGCCGCGAGCGAAGCGGGATCGAGCGCGATGAACGCGCGCCCGCGCCGCAGGATGAATTGATCGATCGCGTAAAGCTGTGCTTGGCTGAGCGCGCCAGGATGGATGATCGCCAGCACGTCCACGTCCGGAATTTCACTGAAATCCGGATCGAGCTTGGTCACATCCAGAAAGCGCCCCATCTCCGCGCCGAACGCGGAAGCGCTCGGCAGGCCGGTTTGCGCGGCGTTCGGATCGATGTTGAGCGAGGTGATAAGCGCAACGCGCGTGCGGCTGGGATTCTCCAGCTCATAAACAATCCGCGTCAGCTCGTATTCGAGGAACGCTTCGCGTTGGGGGTCGAAGAAGGGGATGGCGCGCGTATCATCGATCGCGTTTGAGCCGATCACGCCGAAATAGATCGGGTCCGCGTTCGGCCCCGGGCGGTAAGGCTGCAGGCCCGCTTCGGCCGCCTCATCCTCGGCTTCGGTGAAGGTCTCGACGTTCACCTCCGCGAAGCGCACCCGTCCGCGCGAACGCGCCGCATATGTCTGCAGCATTTCGCGCACGCGCGCGGCGTAGGTTTGCAGCGCCGGGATCGCCGCGCCAGCGTCGCGCGAATAATAGAGCGTCAGCGTCACCGGCTCGCTCAATTCGTTGAGGATCGTCTGCGTGCCGGGCGAGATGGAATAGAGCCGATCCTGCGTCAGATCGAGCCGCCACGCGCGCAGCCACGAATTCGACAGCAAATTGCCGGCGATGAACATCAGCGCAAACGCCAGCGCCGCGAAGAAAGCGAAACGGCGCGCGCTCATCGTGCGCCTCCCCGGCGGGCGTCAACCGCAAGCCCAGTCCAGGCCAGGCAGAGCGCGATCAGCGAGAGGAAATAAATGATCGAGCGCAGCTCGATCACGCCGCGCTGGGCGGCGTCAAAATGGTGCAGGATCGAAAAGCGCGAGATCGCTTCCGAAAGCCCCCCGCCGACAATCCCATTGAAGAAATCCGCCACGATCGGCGCGCCAAGCGCCGTCAGCATGAACGCAACCAGCACCGCCAGCACGAACGCCACCACTTGCGCCCCCGTCAGCGCCGACATGACCGAGCCGATGGCGATGTAGGCGCCGGCCATCAGCAGGCTTGCAATGTAAGCCGTGAAGATGCCCGCATTATCCGGCGCGCCCAGCACGTTGACGCTGATCCAGAGCGGCGTCGTCAGCACCAGCGCGACCGCCGCCACCGTCCATGCCGCCAGGAATTTTCCCACCACCAGCGCCCAGGTGGGCGCGGGCAGCGTCATCAGCACTTCAATCGCGCCAGAGCGGGTTTCTTCGGCCCAAAGCTTCATCGCTATGGCGGGCAAAAACACCATGAAGATCCACGGATGAAACGCAAAGAAGCCCGATAGATCGGCCCGGCGCGTCTCAAAGAAGGCTCCCACCTGAAAGGTGAACAGCCCGATCGCAAACAAAAACACCGCCACAAACACGTACGCCGTGGGCGTGGTCAGATACGAAAGCAGCTCGCGCCGATAGATTGCGAGCATGGAGGAGAGGCCCGGTTGTTTCTTCACGCGCGTTCCTCCCCGCGCGTCAGCGCCGCGAACGCGTTTTCCAAACTGCCGTGCTTTTCCTTCAGTTCAGCGGGCGGCGCGTCGGCGACGATGCGCCCCTGATCGATCACGATCGCCCGCGTGCACACCGCGTCCACTTCTTCCAGCGAATGCGTGGAAATGATCAGCCCGCGCTCTTCGCCCAGCCGCTTGATGAGATCGCGCACGGCGTGGCGTTGATTGGGATCGAGCCCGTCTGTCGGCTCATCGAGAATAAGCAGCATCGGATCGTGCAACAGCGCGGCGGCAAGCCCCACGCGCCGGCGATAGCCTTTGGACAGCGTGTCGATCGGGCGCTGGATGGAATCGCCGAGGCGCGCATCCTGCGCCGCGCGCCGCACGGCGTGGCGCGCAGCCTCCAGGCTCATGCCGCGCGCTTCGGCGATGAAGCGCAGATACGTCCAGGGCGTCATTTCCCCGTAGAGCGGCGCGCCCTCGGGCAAATAGCCCAGCCGCTCCTGCCCGCGGCGGCGCTCCTGCGCGACGTCGATGTTGAAAATCTTCACCGCGCCTTCGTCCGGCTCCAGATAGCCGGCGATCATGCGCATCGTGGTGGTTTTGCCGGCCCCGTTGGGGCCAAGGAAGCCGACGATTTCGCCCACATCCAGGGAGAAGCCCACGCCATCGACCGCGCGGCGGCGGCCAAAGCTTTTCCGCAATCCGTCAACCTGCAAGAGCATGTGGATGAAGCGCCCCGTTGAAGCGAAGCCGGCTCTTAAGGCGCTTTCCGGGGAAAAGCCACCGGCTACTTATCCACAATCGGAGGCCAGAATCAGCGAATCGAGTCGCCGCTGATTCCCACGATTGCTTGTCGAAGCGCTAACGCGTGCCGGCGCCGATTAGCGGCGCGCGTCATTGAAATGCTTTTTCAATGAACACCGCGAAAAACTGCGATTTTCAGGGCTTTAGAAGTAGAAAAGCCCGCGCTTGCGCACGGGCTTTTCCGAAATTTGCCGCCAGCCGAAGCGCGTACTGGGGGGGCTGGGGGGGCTGATGGATACCCAGCACGAGCCTTTCTCCGGCCGGCGACACACGTAAGGTCGCGCTTGGTTGCGGCGAGAGCAAGTGTAAATTCAGGCAAAACCTGTCCCATGCAGATTTGTAATCTTAATACTGCTCCGGTTAGCCTGATTTCCAGGGAGCAAAGCGCCGCCGTATGAACCGCTACACTGTTTTTTTCGACCGCCCGGAGCTGGATCGTATCCTGCGTTTCTACGGTCGAATGGTGGCCGCCGGCGAATGGCGCGATTATGCGATGGACGCTTTGCCCGACCGGGCGCTGTTTAGCGTCTATCGCCGCGCCAGCGAGGCGCCGCTCTATCAGATTGAAAAGCTGCCCAGCGCCCGCCAGGGCCCCTACAGCGTGCGCGCCGTCGATGGGCGCGTCCTGCGCCGCGGGCACGATCTCGAGCGCGTTCTGGCCGTGCTGATCCCCCGCCACATGCGCGTCGT
>DAOMPU010000158.1:0-5881 GCA_035444925.1 Terricaulis sp.
TCACCAGCGCGCCCTGCGCGTTCATCGCCAGCACGCCGAACACGCCAAGCGCCAGATAAAGCGCCAGCGCCCGCGCCACGCGGATCGGCGCGAGGCCATAGCCGGAGGTGATGCCAAACAGCGAAGAGAGCAGCCACGTAATCGGCCCTTGCGCGCCGGAAACCGCGCGCAGATCATGCTGCGCCAGCAGGATGCGCCGCGCGCTCTCGCGCTTGCCGGCGCGCGCGTAGGCCTGCGCCGCTTGCGAGAACGGTTGTGGCGAATAGCGCCCATCCTCACCTCGCGTGCGCTTCAGCCAGGCGAGCCGCGCACGCCAATTTTCCTTGGCGCTATCGATGCGCCGATAGCTGAAGCCTTCCAGGCTGAGCCGCGCGCCCTCCGCGCCCCAGCCGGTTTTCACGTCATCGTCCAGCGCCGCGCACGAAGCGCCCGAAGCGTCGATCTGCGCATCCGCCTGGGTGGTGAGCCCGCGCGCCTCAATCGGCCCGGCGATCGCCGCGTCGGCGAACGAGAACACCGGGGGCGATCCGTTCGGGCCCTTGCCGCGCATCTCAAGGCTCTGCCAGCGCATCGCCCCGTCAATACGCGCGCGCGCGAATGTGGCGGCGCCTTCGATCAAGGTTTTGGATCCGTACGGCGTGTGCGTGAGCGAATCGACCAGGAATGAAAGGTCGCCGCCAATGCGCATGTTCGCTGCGTTGATCGCCCATTCGCCGTTCGCGATGAAGCGCGCGCCGCCGAATGCCGCGCCGCCATCGACGCGGGCGTCCATCAGCATGATCATGCCTTTGATGTTCGCCCCGTCCAGACGCAGCGGGCCGTCAACGCGCAAGGCGGAGGCGTCGATGGCGACGTCGTGCTGAACGCCGCGTGTCGGCAGGGCGATTTCAACGCCGCGCAGGTTCAACTCGCGCCCGATGTGGGTTTCGGTCAGAAATACGCAGCCGGAAATCTTCCCTGAGGCGCGAAAATCCCCGCCGATTTCGGCGTTGATCAGGCGCAAAGCCGCGCCGGTTTCGCTGCGCAGCGCGCAATCTTTCAAGCTAAAGGCGCCGCGCACATGCGCGCCAAAGAAATCCACCTCGCCGGCGGCTTTCAGGCCATCGAGAACAATGCTGCGCGCTTGTATCTCGGGCGCGGCCAGCGCCGGCTCGCGGCCGGCCTCATTGAGCGGCCCGCCGAGCTGGGCGTTCGATAGATCAAGCGCGCCGGCGATTTCCGCGCCCATGAACATCAGGCAGCCCTTGGCTTGCGCCTCTGCTAACAGCACGCTGCCGCCGACGCGCACGCCCTGGAAATTCAAAACCGTCAGGGCCGAGCCCGGAAACTCATCGGTTTCTCGGGCATTCAACTGGACGCCGCCGCCGCGGACATCCCCATCGATGCGTGCAGCGCGCATGCGAATGTAGAGCGTATCGTCTCCGTCTTCGTTCAGCGGCGCCGCATCGTTGAAACAGAATTCGCCGTCAATCATCGTCTCCGCCGCGATCACGCGCCGCATCCGGCTGCTTTCCAGCGAAAGCCGCGCCAGGCGCGTATGGCTGAGATTGATGGCGCCCGGAATTTCGCACCACGTCAGCGCCAAGGCCGGCAGCCCCGCGCCGCCTGCGCAATCGCTCAAATCGAGCGCACCCTCGATGCGCGCGCCCTTGATACGCACGCCCGGCGCCTGCACCGGCCAGCTCGGATCGAGCCGCAGCAGCAGCTTGCGCAGAAACCCCGCGCGCACCACGGGCTTGGCGCCGTCGGGGCCGGGCACGGATGAAAAATCCGCAATTTCGCCCTCGCGCGTGCGCTCCACCACGAAATGTTCGTGTGGCGACAGGTCGTTCGCGTCGAACGCCATGCTTATCCCCCGGCCGCCCCCCAGCGCCCGCCAAGCGACACTAAACCATCCCCGCGCGCGGGCGCGAGTCGGCTTATATGAAAGAGATGTCAGACGCCGCCCATACCGCCCCGGAAGGCCAGGGGGGAAACCTGCCTGAGGTTTCCGTCTCCGAACTCGCGCAGGCGGTGAAGCGGACGATGGAGGCGAATTTCGACCGCGTGCGCGTGCGTGGCGAGCTTGGCCGCGTGCTGATCGCCAAGTCGGGGCATCTCTACGTCGATCTCAAAGACGAGAACGCGACGATCTCCACCGTGATGTGGAAAGGCAACGTGCAGGCGCTGAGCTTCCGCCCCGAAGAGGGCTTGGAAGTGGTGGCCGAAGGGCGGCTTTCCACTTATCCCGGCCGTTCGCAATATCAGCTGATCGCCGAGCGCATGGCGCCCGCGGGCGTCGGCGCGCTGCTGGCGCAATTGGAGAAGCTCAAAAAGAAGCTGGCCGGCGAGGGCTTGTTCGCGCCCGAGCGCAAAAAGCCGATCCCGTATCTGCCGTGCGTGATCGGCGTCGTCACTTCGCCCACGGGCGCGGTGATCCGCGATATCCTGCATCGCCTGGGCGAGCGCTTTCCGCGCCGGGTTTTGCTGTGGCCCGTACTGGTGCAGGGGCCGGAGGCGGCGGGGCAAGTCGCGCGCGCGATCGAGGGCTTCAACAAATTGCAAGGCGCGCTGCGCCCGGACGTGCTGATCGTGGCGCGCGGGGGCGGGTCGATCGAAGACCTCTGGGCCTTCAACGAAGAGATCGTGGTGCGCGCCGCCGCCGCCAGCGCCATTCCGCTGATCAGCGCCGTCGGCCACGAGACGGATACGACTTTGATCGATTTCGCCTCCGATAAGCGCGCGCCCACGCCCACCGCCGCGGCGGAAATGGCCGTGCCGGTGCGCGCCGAATTGATCCAGCGCGCGACGACGCTGGAAGGGCGCTTGAAAAACGGGCTCGTGCGCGGGCTCGATAAACGCCGCACCGAATTGCGCGCCGCCAGCGGGCGCCTGCCGCGTTTGGAGACGTTGTTCCAAATCCCCCAGCAGCGGTTTGACCGCGCCAGCGAGCGCCTCGCCGCTTCGCTGGTGGCCAACACGCGCGCGGCGCAATCCAAGCTGGACCGCATCGCCGCGCGCCTCAGGCCCCAGGCGTTGGCGCAGGATATCGTGCGCCGTCGCGAAAAGCTGGCGCAAAGTGCGGCGCGCATCGGCCCGGCGATGGCGCGCAATCTGCTCAATCATCGCAAGCATCTCGATGCTTCGGCCCGCATGCTCGAAAGCCTCTCGCACAAAAGCGTGCTGGCGCGGGGTTTCGCGATGGTTCACCGCGAGGACGGCGTGCTGGTGCGTTCGGCCAAGGAGCTGAACGCCGGCGACGTGATCGAGCTCACCTTCGCGGACGATCACCGCCAGGCCGTGATCGACCCCGCGCGCGCGCCGACGGCGGAACCGGCGAAACCCCGGCCGAAGCCAAAGCCAGGCGCCGATCAGGGCGATTTGTTCTGATTGGCGTCCGTGCTATAAGGCGGCCGTGAGCGACACGTTCATCAAGCTGGATGAGAAGCGCGCGCAAGCGCTGAAGGAGGCCGTAACCTCGGGGGGCGCCGCTTCGATGCAAGATGCTGTCGAAAGCGCGCTTGACGCCTGGTTGGCGGAGCGGGCGCTTTCACAAGCCAGCGATGAAATTTTGCGCCGGCTGTGGGATGAGGGCGTCGCCAGCGGCTCTGCCGGCGCGCTCAATTTCGCCGAACTCAAAGCCCAAGCGCGCAAGGCGCCATGACGCGGGAGCTGCGCTGGAGCAAGGCGGCGCGGCGCGACCTTCTGGAAATCTGGGCATGGCGTGGGCGTGAGCTTCCCGAACGCGGAGACCGCGTGCTCGATCGCATAGAAGCCGCCTGCATGCGGCTTGCCCGCTTTCCCGAACTCGGCCCGCCTTATCCGCGCATGGCGCCGGAGGCGCGCAAGCTGAGCATTGACGGCTATCTCGCCTTCTATCGCGTGGACGCGGATGCGATCTTTATTGTGCGCGTGGTCGATCAGCGCAGGCTGCTTGATGCGATT
Organism: Terricaulis sp.; assembly: GCA_035444925.1. Lineage (GTDB taxonomy): Bacteria > Pseudomonadota > Alphaproteobacteria > Caulobacterales > Aquidulcibacteraceae > Vitreimonas. The sequence goes on from DAOMPU010000158.1 coordinate 3,925, forward strand.
GGTTTCGAGGAAACCTAGTCCCGCAAATAAAGCCGCGTCACGCCCAGCAGCGCCGCCGCCGCCGCGGCGAACCAAAGGCACGCGAAGCCAAAGTGCACGAACGCGATCGCGCCCAGCGCCGCGCCCGCGATCAGCCCAAGCCACAAGATCAGATACGGCGCCCACGCAAATGCTGGCCCGCCCGTCAGCGCGCCGGCGATGCGCTGGCCCATGCGCACCAAAGCGCCCGTCATGTACGTGACGCCGATGGAGACTTCCCCGTCGCGCAGGAACACCGCGTTCTCCACGCCCATCGCCGCCGCGAGCAGCGCCATCGCCCAGAACGCGGCTCCGCCTTGGCCTAACATGGCCGCCGCGCAGAGCAGCACCGTCACCAGCGCCAGCACCAGCGCGCCTCCGCGCCGCGCGCCGCTGCGATTGACCAGCGCGCCGGCGATGACGCCCGCCACGAACGCCGCGATCAGCCCCAGCGCCAGCCACGCCTCTGCCGGCGCTTGCGAAATCCCCACGGCAAGCCGTGTGGAATTGCCGCTCATGAACGAAACGAAATAGCCGCCGAGCTGAATGAAGGCGATGGAATCGACGAAGCCGGCCAAAGCGGCCAAAGCCGCGGCCAGCGCCCAGAAACGGCGTTTGTATCGAATCATGACGTCCCAGTTTGGCGCGCGGGCGCCGGCGCCGCCAAGGGTGACGGGGGCGGCCGGGCGCGCTAAAAGGGCGCCCATGAACAAGTACGATCCCGGCGGCCCCGAAGCCAAAATCGAGTATGGCGACAACGACTTCATCATCCTGAAGCCGGGCAATTTCGTGCGCTGCGCGGTCAGCGGCGAGCCGATCCCGCTGGATGAGCTGCGCTATTGGAGCGTCGATCTGCAGGAGGGCTATCGCGGCCCCGAAGAGGCGATGAAGCGCTGGAAGCAAACGCAAGGGGCGAACACGTGAGGGCGCTCGCCGCGCTTCTCATTCTGGCTGCGTGCAGCGCCAGCGAGCCCGCGCGCAGCGAAGTCGCGCAGCCAGAAGCGCCCGCCGCGAACGTTGTTACGGCGCCTGAGCCGCCTCCCGCGCCTGAACCCGCGCCCCCGCCGGCGCCGCGTGAGCTGACGCTCGCGTGCGCGGGCGCATTCACGCAAGGCGGCGTCGCGCTCTGCCGCACGCTGCCGGGCGCGGAAATCTCCATCGACGGCGCCGCGATGGGCGCGGCGGATTCTGATGGCTGGGCCGTCATCGGCTTCACGCGCGAGTACGGCGCCAATGCCCGCATCGTCGCGCAAAGCGCTGGCGCGCGCGCCGAGCAGGCGGTGGCCATCGCGCCGCGCCAGTTTGACATTCAGCGCGTGGACGGCCTGCCGCAGCAAACCGTGACGCCGTCCGATCCCGCCGTGATCGCGCGCATTCAGCGCGAAACCGCGATGAAGAACGAAGGCTTCGCCTCACACGCGGCGCTGACGGGCTTTCTCGATGGTTTCATTTGGCCGGTGGAAGGCGGGCGCATTTCGGGCCGCTGGGGCAATCAGCGCATCCTGAACGGCACGCCCTCAACGCCGCATTTCGGCATCGACATCGCCGTGCCCACCGGCACGCCGATCCGCGCGCCGGCCGCGGGCGTGGTCTCCCTCGCCAATCCGGACATGCATTTTGAAGGCGGGCTCGTGTTCATCGATCACGGCCAGGGCCTCATCACCATGTATCTGCACATGAGCCGGCTCGATGTCGTGGCTGGCCAGCGTGTCGAGCAAGGCGAAGTGATCGGCGCCGTGGGCGCGAGCGGACGCGCCACCGGCCCGCACCTGTGCTGGCGCATGCGCCTGAACGGGCGCCAGCTCGATCCAAGCGTGGCGATTGACGGTTTGCAAGCCGCGCGCGCGGAATTGCTCCGCTGATCTTGGACCGCCGGCGTCCTCGCCGGCATGGTGTTTCATCCTGCACAACGTCTGCCGTTTGAACCATGCCGGCGAGG
>DAOMPU010000158.1:5891-6437 GCA_035444925.1 Terricaulis sp.
CGGTCCAAGGGGGCGCTATTCCGCCGCCAGCACGTGCGCGGTCAGCACCACGGCGGGCTGATCGCTTTCGTTGCGCCAGGAATGCGCCGTAGCCGCATCCTCGCGCGCCACGTCGCCGGCGCGATAGATCATCCGGTCGAGGCACGAATTGCGCGTCTCGACCATCTCGCCCGACACCATCAGCGCCATGCCTTGCACGGCGCCATGATCATGCCAGCCGATCGCTCCGCCCGGCGCGATCGTCAGCCGGCGCAGCCGCACCACGCGGCTGGGATCGCTCGCCAGCGGGATCACGCCGATGGTCTCGCCGACCACGCCCACGCTCGCCGGCTCGCCGCTTGTGTGTGCATCCGCTTGCGTGCGGCCAGCGGGGCATTCCAGCATGCGCGCGTTGTTGATGGCGAACAGCGCCGCGTCCGGCGCGGTGACTTCGGCATTGACCGAAACGCAGGCGCTGAGCGCTGCGGCCGCGAAAATACTCAAAACGCGCATCACTTCACCCCCGCCTTCGCCCACGCATCCTTCGGCCAGCGCCGGTGCGCCCAG
>DAOMPU010000159.1:0-6428 GCA_035444925.1 Terricaulis sp.
CGCGCCCGCGCGATACGGGCGAAGCCATGACAGCCGCGGATGCGCGCGCGCGGATCGCGCGGCTGGAGCCCAAGCCCTGGCGCCCTGACCGCAGCGATGCGGCGCGGCGCCTGGCGCAAACCGATACGCGGTTTGACCGCATCGTCTGGATCACGGACGGGCTCGACGATCCCGGCGCGCGCGATCTGGCCGAGGCGCTGCAAGCGCGTGGCCCCGTCACGGCGCGCCTGCCGGCGCAGACGGCGCGGGCGCTGATCGCGGGCCAAGTGACGCCGCAGGGCGTCGTGGTGGATGCGCGCCGCGCGCGCGATGGCGCGCAGACTTTGGCGGTGGCGGCCGAAACCGCGGAAGGCCGCGCCTTGGGCGCCGCCGAAGCGCGCTTTGCCGGCGACAACCTCACCGCCACCGCGCGCATCGATCTGCCGCCGGAGATCGCCGCGCGCGCCGCGCGCGTGGGCATCGTGGGCGAGCAGAGCGCCGGCGCGGTGCGCCTGCTGCCGGCGGGCGCGAGCCGCCCGTTCGTCGGCCTGGTCGATCCAGGCGGCGCGGGCCAGCCGTTGCTCTCGGAATTGTTTTACGCCGAGCGCGCGCTGCAGCCTTATGCAAGCCTGCAGCGCGGCGCGATTCCGGCGCTGATCAATGCTCGCGCGCAAGTTCTGGTGCTGCCCGACGCCAGCCGCGTCGCGCCCACGGAAGCGGCGGCGCTGACGCGCTGGATCGAAGGCGGCGGCTTGCTGGTGCGCTTCGCAGGGCCGCGCCTCGCCAACGACGCGGATGAATTCACGCCGGTGCGTTTGCGCCCGGGCTTTCGCACGCTTGGCAGCGCGCTGGCCTGGGAGGAGCCGCTGGGCGTGGGCGCATTCCCGCAGGACTCGCCGTTCGTCGGCCTCGCCCCGCCTGCGGACGTGCAAGTGCGCCGGCAAGTGTTGGCCGAGCCCGCATCGCTGGAGGAAGCGCGCGTGTGGGCGACGCTTTCGGATAATTCGCCGCTAATCACGGCGCGCGCGAAGGGGCGCGGGCTTATCGTGCTGTTTCATGTGAGCGCGGGGCCGGATTGGTCCGACCTGCCGCTTTCCGGTTTGTTCGTGGAGATGCTGCGCCGGACGTTGGCCTTCGCGGCGCGCGCCGAGGGCGCGGGCGAGCGCGAGATCAGCGGCGGCCCGTTCCGGCCAAGCCTGCTGCTCGATGGCTATGGCGCGATGGAGGCGCCGTCCGCGGATGCAACGCCGATTGCGCCGGAGGCTTTTGCTTTGGCGATCCCCGCGCCGGCGACGCCGCCTGGGCTTTATGAGCGCGCGGGCGTGAGCGCGGCGATTGACGCGGCGCGCTCGGAAGAGTCCCTGTCCCCGCTCGCGCTGCCCGAGGGCGTGCGGCGCGCGGGGCTGGGCGCGGTGGTGGAGCGGCCGCTGGCGGGCTGGCTGTTTGGCGGCGCGGCGCTGCTGCTGGCGATCGACCTTCTGATTGCGCTGATGCTGATCGGGCGCTTGCCGCGGTTGCGGCGTGCGGGCGCGGCGGCTGTGCTGCTGGCGCTTGGCGTGCTTGCGGCGCCCGAAGCGCACGCGCAATCGAATGATCCGACGCTCAACATACGCCTGGCTTACGTGCGCACCGGCGATGCCCGGCTAGACCGCGAGAGCGCGGCGGGCCTGCAAGCGCTGAGCGATGTGCTGAACCAGCGCACGTCGGTTGAGCCCGGCGCGCCGGTGGGCGTTGATCTTTCGCGCGATGATCTTGCGCCCTATCCCTTCCTCTATTGGCCCGCGACTAGCGCGCCGCAGCGCCTGCCCGATGCGGCGCTCACCAATCTCGACCGCTACCTCGCCACCGGCGGGCTGCTTTTGATTGACACGCGCGACGCTGGCCGCGGCGGCGATGGCCGCCCTGCGGCCCTGATGCTGGCGGGCGTGGACGTGCCCCCGCTCGAGCAAGTCACCGCCGAGCATGTGCTGGGCCGCGCGTTTTATATCCTGCGCGCTTTCCCCGGCCGCACGCCGAGCGCGCAGCTTTGGGCCGAAGCCGCCAGCGCAGCCTCCGCGCGCGATGGCGTTGCCTCGCTCTTTATCGGCGACGGCGATTGGGCGGCAGCCTGGAGCGGCGGCGCCGACATCAGCGCGCGCCAGCGCGAGCTTTCGCTGCGCTTTGGCGTCAATCTCGTGATGGTGGCGCTGACCGGCAATTATAAAGCCGATCAGGTGCACGTGCCGGCGCTGCTGGAACGCATGGGGCGCGACAGGTGATCGCCGGCGCGCGCATTGGGTTTGATCCCGCATTGCCGCTCGGCGTGATGATCGCGCTGGGGGCGCTCGCCGCGATCGCGTGGGCGATTTATCTTTGGCGCGGCGGGGGAGCGCCGGTGCTGCGCCTGCTTGGGCTCGTCCTCCTGTTCGTAGGCTTGATGCAGCCGCAATGGGTGCGCGAAACGCGCGAGCCGGCCGAAGACGTCGCGCTGGTCGTGATCGATCAGAGCGAAAGCCTCGCCTTGGCTGGGAGGCGCGAAGCGGCGCGTGCGGCGGGCGATGCGATGGCGCAGCGTTTGAGCGAACAAAGCGGGCTCGATGTGCGCGTGCGCGAAGCGCGCGGCGGGCCGGACGGCACCATGATCGCCTCGGTGATCGAGGATGCGCTGGCCGATGTGGCGCGCGATCGGATCGGCGGCGTCGTCGTCGTCACCGACGGGCAGGCCGCCGATGCGCCACAGCCGCCCTCGCGCATGCGCGAGCTGGGGCCGGCGCATGTCCTGATCGTGGGCGATCCCGATCGCGGCGATCGGCGCATCGAGCTGATCTCCGCGCCCACGTTCGGCATTGTCGGCGAGCCGATGCGCGTTACGGGGCGCGTAATCGATGCGCGCGGCGACGCACAAGTGCGCGTGCGCGTGTCGATCGACGGCGTGCATTCCACCGAGACCATGGTGCGCGCCAACCGCGAGTTCGCGGTCAACATCACGCTCTCCAAGCGCGGGCGCAACATGGTGGTGCTGGAGGCTGATGCGGGGCCGCAGGAGATCACGCTGGCGAACAACCGCGCCGCGTTCGCCGCCAATGGCGTGCGCGACCGGCTGCGCGTGCTGCTGGTGACGGGCGAGCCGCACCAGGGCGCGCGCGTGTGGCGCAACCTGTTGAAGAGCGACCCCGCGGTCGATCTCGTGCACTTCACGATTTTGCGCCCGCCCGAGAAGCAGGATTTCGTGCCGCTGGCGGAGCTGGCGCTGATCCCCTTCCCGACCGAGGAATTGTTCGAGCGGCGCCTCGACGAATTCGATCTCATCATCTTCGATCGCTACAATCGGCGCGGCATTCTGCAGGCGTATTACTTCTCCTCGATCGCGCGGCGGGTGGAGCAAGGCGGCGCGCTGCTGATCACGGCGGGCGAAGGCGAAGCCACGATCGACGGCATGCACCGCACCGCGCTGGCCGCAATCCTGCCTTCGCAGCCGACCGGCGAAGTGCTTCGCCAACCGTATCGGCCGGCGCCCACGCAACTCGGCCAGCGCCATCCTGTCGTGCGCGGCTTGCCGGCGCCTGAGCGCTGGGGGCGCTGGAGCATGCAAGTGGATGCGCGCGCGGCGGGCGGGCAGAGCGTGCTCGCCGGCGCGCAGGGACGCCCGCTGCTGGTGTTGGATCGCGCGGGCCAGGGCCGCGTGGCGCAGCTTTGGTCCGACCAGCCTTGGCTGTGGGCGCGCGGCTATGATGGCGGGGGCCCGCACGGCGAATTGCTGCGCCGGCTCGCTCATTGGCTGATGCAGGAGCCTGAATTGGAGGACGAGCGGCTGACGCTCGATCCCTCCACGCGCGGTCTGGAGATTGAGCGCTCCACTTTAGGGGCGGCGCCGGGGCCGGTGGAGATCATCGCGCCGTCGGGCGCGCGCACCAACGCGGGCCTGGAGCAGAGCGCGCCCGGCCTCTATCGCGGCGAGACGTTGGCGATTGAGCAAGGGCTCTATGAAGCGCGCAGCGGCGATCTGCGCGCGTTCGCGGCGGTGGGCCCGCTCAATCCGCGCGAAGCGGCCGCGCTGGCGGCCGATCCGAACATTCTGCGCCCTTACGCGGAAGCCAGCGGCGGCAGCGTGTTCATGACCGGCGAGGATGGCCGGCGCTTGCCGGAGGTGCGGCGCGTGCAACGTGGCGCGCGCGCCGGCGGCGGCGATTGGATCGGCATCGCGGAAAACGGCGCCTACGTGGTGCGCGCGGCGGTGGCCTCCCCGCTCGGCCCCGGCTGGGCCTGGGCGTTCGCAGGGCTGGCGCTGCTCATGCTGGGCTGGCGGCGCGAGAGCGTTTGAAGGTTGGAGCGCGGGCCCCCTGGCCCGCACCTCCTGAAGGGGAAACGCCGTGTGCGCGCCAGGGGGCGCGCGCTCCGCATTTGCAAACGCTGGCGGTCCAAGATCACCGCGGCGCAATGAGCGCGCCTTCGGCGCGAGCGAGGCCGCCGGGTTTTAGTTCGCACCAGAGCAAGCGCGCGGGATCGACAGGGCCGGGCAGATTGATGCGGCCTTCGGGCACGCGGGCGAAGCCAAGCGGCGTGAAAAACGCCGCCGCGCCCACCAGCACCACGCCATTGCCGCCCACGGCGCGGCAGGCGCTGACGCATTCGCGCGTCAGCTCAGCGCCAAGGCCAGCCGATTGCGCGGCGGGATCCACCGCGAGCGGGCCGAGGAAGTAGAGCTCCACGCCCGCGCGCACGCGGAAGATGCGGCACACGCCGACAATCTCTTCGCCGTTGCAGGCCACGCGCGACAGGCGCGCCTCGAACGCCGCGCCCTGTTCGCGCACGCGCTCGCTGGTTTTGGCGAAGCGGCCAGGGCCGAAGGCGCGATTGAGCACGCGCTCGATCGCCTCGGCATGTTCCGGCTTTTCCGCAACCAGAGTGATGGACAAGCCCGCCCCCAACGTAAGGCGCGAGCGCTTAGGGCCGGCGCAGGCGCGCGTCAATCGCGCTAAAGCAACGGACTTTAAATTCGCCTCAGTTTCGATGGCGTGCGCCGAGCGAATTTAAAGTCCAAAAGTTGCTTTAGAAAACCTTGAACCTAAAGCGTCTTGTAGGACTTAAAGGCGACACGGCGGTTGATCCTTCGTGTGGGTCGCCTTTAAGCCGACGCTTTAGTGCGACAGGGGCGTTGGTTGCGACTCGCGCGGCGGGGGCGCATGGTCCGCCCCGCTCGTGCCCTCCCTGCGCATCCCCTCTCTCGATATTTTCCGCCACCGGCTGTTCGCCCAATTCTGGGCGGCGCGCTGGCTCTCGACCATGGCCGTGCAGATGCAGGCCACGGCGATGGGCTGGCAGGTGTACGATGTGGCGCGCACGCAGGGGCAAGGCGTGGCCGAGGCCGCGTTCCTGCTGGGGCTTGTGGGCCTGGCGCAATTTCTGCCGCTACTGGTGCTTTCCATGTTCGGCGGCCAGGCGGCCGATCGCTACAATCGCCGGCTGATCCTGACCGGATGCATGCTGTTCAAGAGCGCGATTGTGCTGTCGCTGGCGGTCGTCTCGGGCATGGGCGCAGGCGTCGTGATCCCGGCTATCTTCGTGGCGGCGATCGCCGCGGGGGCCACCAACGCGTTCATGCCCCCGGCCGCGGGCGCGCTGATGCCGATGCTGGTGCCGCGCGAGGAGCTGCCGCAGGGCATCGCCTGGGGCTCGCTGGCGTTTCAATCCTCGTTGATCATCGGCCCGGCTGTGGGCGGGGTGCTCTACGGCTTCGGCGCCGCCGTGCCTTATCTCAGCGCGTTCGCGCTGATGGCGGTGGCGGCGGGGCTGATGTTTGCGCTGAAGGCGCCGGCGCAGGAGCCCGTGAAGGACGCGCAGGCGATCCGCATGATCGTGGAAGGCCTGCGCTTTGTGTGGGGCAACAAGATCGTGCTGGGCGCGATCTCGCTTGACCTCGTGGTGGTGCTGCTGGCGGGCGCGGTAGCGCTGCTGCCGGTGTTCGCGCGCGACATCCTGCATGCGGGGCCGAGCGAAATGGGCGTGCTGCGTTCCGCCATGGGCGTGGGCGCGGCCAGCGTTGCGCTTTGGCTGGCGGTGAACCCGCTGCGCCAGCGCGTGGGCGCGTGGATGTTCGGCGCCACCATCGTGTTCGGTTTGGCCACGATCGTGTTCGGCCTCTCACAATGGATGTGGCTGACGGCGTTCGCGCTGGCCGTGGCCGGCGGGGTGGACATGATCTCGGTTTATGTGCGCCAGACTTTGATCCAGCTGAACACGCCCGACCCGATGCGCGGGCGCGTGGCGGCGGTGAGCTTCGTGTTCATCTCCGCCTCCAACGAATTGGGCGATTTCGAAGCGGGGCTGATGGCGCGCATCTTTGGCCCGGTGCTGGCGGTGACTTTGGGCGGGACGCTAGCGGTGGCGGCGTCCGCCGGCTGGATCAGGCTGTTTCCGGAACTGGCGAAGGCGGACGGGTTCGAGCCGGGTAAGGACGTGTGAGCCAGTCC
>DAOMPU010000160.1:0-6418 GCA_035444925.1 Terricaulis sp.
CCGGCACCACCGGCGCGCCGAAGGCGGTGATCAAGACGTTCCAGATGGCGATGGTCAACGCCTTCCACGCTACGCAGGCGTTCGGCATCCGCGACGGCGATCACACGCTCAATTTTCTTCCGCTGTTTCACACCGCGGGCATTCATTTGCTGGCGATGCCGGTGCTGATGGCGGGCGGCACGGTGCATGTGCTGCCGGGGTTCGACGCCGACCGCGCGATCGATCTCTTGCCGCAGCTCGATCTTTTGTTCGCGGTGCCGGCGGTCTATCAGCAGCTCGCCGCGCATGCGCGCTTCGGCAGCGCCGATTTCAGCCATGTGCGCGCCTGGGGTTGCGGCGGGGCGCCCTTGCCGGACGTGCTGGTGGAGCGTTTCGCCGCCAAAGGCGCGCGCGTGTGCAATGGCTACGGCATGACGGAAACCGGCCCCACCGCGTTCGTGGCGCATCCCGATGATGCGCTCTCGAAGATTGGCTCCGTCGGCAAGCCGCAACTGCTGCTCGATGTGCGCATCGTCGATGGCGAAGGGCGCGACGTGGCCGAGGGCGAAAGCGGCGAGATCTGGATGCGCGGGCCGGGGCTGACGCCGGGCTATTGGAATAAGCCCGCCGAAACCGCCAAAGCGTTCACCGAAGATGGTTGGCTCAAAAGCGGCGATATCGGCCGGCGCGACGCGGAGGGCTGCTATTACGTGGCGGGCCGCATCAAGGAGATGTTCATCTCTGGCGGCTCGAACGTCTATCCCGCTGAAATCGAAAACACTTTGGCGCGCCATCCGGCCGTGCTGGAGGCCGCCGTGATTGGCGTGGCGGATGAAAAATGGGGCGAAGTCGGCGCCGCCTTCGTGCTGGTCAAAGCCCCGATCGGCGCTGAGGAGCTGATTCAGTTTTGCCGGGCGAACCTCGCCAGCTATAAAATCCCCCGCCACGTGCGTTTCGTGGAGGATTTCCCGCGCACCGCCGCGGGCAAGATCAGGAAAAACCTGCTCGTGCTGGAGCCCCAGGCCCCCGCACGCTGAGGGAGGAAAAATGCGCGGATTTTCAACGCGGCGGGGGCTGCTTGCCGCCGCTTCTGGGGCGGCTTTGACGGGGGCGTGCGCCTCTTTTTTAAAGCCGGCCGCTGACACCGGTGGCAATGAAGCGTTGGCCGCTATGAAGCGCGCGGCGCGTTTCATGGTCGAGCGCGTGGCCTATCGCGGCGGCTATGTGTGGTCGTACCTGCCGGATTTCTCGCGCCGCTGGGGCGAGATGGAAGCCTACCCGACCATGATCTGGATGCAGCCGCCGGGCACGGCGACGATGGGGCATCTTTATCTCGATTGCTACGCGGCCACGCGCGATCATTTCTATTATCGCGCCGCGCTTGATGTGGCTGACGGCCTGATCGCCGCGCAGCATCCCGCCGGCGGCTGGAATTATCTGCACGATTTCGCGGGCGAAGACTCCGAACGCCGCTGGTACGAAACCATTGGCCGCAGCGGCTGGCGGCTCGAAGAATTCCACCATTATTACGGCAACGCGACCTTCGACGACGCGGGCACGTCCGAAGCGTCGCAGTTTTTGCTGCGCGCGTATCTCGCCCACCGCGAGCCGCGCTTGCGCGAACCTTTGGAACGCGCGGTGCGCTTCGTGCTCGATAGCCAATACGCAAACGGCGGCTGGCCGCAGCGTTTTCCGCGTGTCGAAGGGGAGGTCGCGTACGCGCCCTACATCACCTTCAACGACGCGGTGGCCGATGAGAACATCAAGTTTCTGCTGATGATCTATCACACGCTGGGCGATGAGCGCGCTTTGGCCGCGATCCGCCGCGCGATGGAGATTTTCCCTGCTACGCAAGGGCGCGGCGCCCAGCCCGCCTGGAGCCTGCAGCATCATCACGAGACGTTGCAGCCGATCGGCGCGCGCTCCTACGAGCCCGAGAGCTACGCTACGCACACCACGGCGGGCAACATCGCGCAGATGATGGATTTCTATGAATGGACCGGCGAACGCCGCTTCATCGAACGCATCCCCGAGGCGCTCGATTGGCTCGATAGCCTGCGCTTGGCCGACGATCAGGTGCGCGTGGCCGGGCGCCACTACCCCACCTTCATCGAGTTTGAAACCAACCGCGCGCGCATCAATCATCGCCGCGGCTCCAATTCGGGCAGCGGGCAATATTATTGGGACTACAATCCCGAAAACCCGATCACGCACTATTCGCAATGGCGCGCCATCAACGCCGCCGCGCTGCGCGAGCGCTATGAGCGCCTGGCCGCGTCCGCGCCCGATCTCGCGCGCTCGCCGCTCACCCAAGGCAATTTCCGCATGCCGCGCTTCTTCACCACCGAGAGCATCGAGGTGTCGGACATGAATTCCAACCTGGGCGAAGGCGCGCTTTCGCGCCCCACGGTTGAGCGCGTGGCCGAGCTGGTCGCTACGCTGAACGGCGAGGGCTATTGGCCGACGCCGCTTTCGGCGACCTCCAACCCCTATATCGGCCCGCCCCCGGCGGCCGCCTCGCCCGGCGATTTCGGCCAAACCCTGGTGGGCGACGCTTTCGACACCTCGCCCTTTGTGACCCAAACCCCCGCCACCGGAATCTCCACCGGCGCTTTCATCCAGAATATGAGCGCCCTTCTGCTCAGCCTGGATTCAGGCCAATAGGAGAAAAGATGGAAAAGCCCCGGTGAGGGGGCTATCCTCGCGGGCGTGGGGATTTGAACGTGGCGGAAACCGGGGAAGAACGCACAGTTCGGCTGGCGTCAATTGTGGCTATCGACATCGTCGGTTTCTCGACCATGTCCGAGCGCGATCAGCGCAATGCGGCGCGCAAGGTGGAAAACCTGCGCGAGCGCATCATGAGCGTGGCGCAAACCCATGGCGGGCGCCTGTTCAACACTGCGGGCGATGGCTTCATGCTGGAATTCGCCTCCGCCGGTTCGGCGCTCGGCGCCATTCAGGACATTCTCGATAAACGCGGCAAGAAGGAGCCGCCGATCCGCGTCGGCGCGCACGTGGGCGATGTCGTCGTCACCGCGACGGACGATCTGCTCGGCCACGGCGTCAACGTCGCCGCGCGCTTGCAGGAATTGGCCGAAGCGGGCACGGCGCTGGTCTCGGCCGAGTTTCGCTCCATGGCGCGCTCTTCGCCGACGGCGGCGTTCCAATCGCGCGGGCAAAAGCCGCTCGATAATATCGAGCAGCGCGTGCAGACGTTTGAGATTCTTTCCAAGCGCCAGCGCTTCGTGCGCAGCGCGCGCCGCATGACGGCGGGCGTGGCGGCTGTGGCGGTGCTGGGCGTGGGCCTCTATTTCAGCCCGATGCTGATGCGCTTGCTGAACGGCTTGCCGGAAGAGCCCGCTGCGGTGGCGGAAACGCAAACGCAGATGCAAACGCTGGTGCAAGAAGCCGAGCGGGCGCCGGCCTATCAGCAAGGCCAAACGCTGCGCGATTGCGATAATTGCCCCGAAGTCGTGGTGCTTACCGGCGGCCTTTATCAAATGGGCTCGCCCGCCACGGAAGCCGGGCGCGGCGGCGATGAAGGCCCGCAACGCGAAGTTTCGATCGCACCGTTCGCGATTGGCGCGACGGAAGTCACTTTCCAGCAATGGGATGCGTGCCTTGCGGGCGGGGGCTGCAACGGCTTTTCGCCGCCCGATCGCGGCTGGGGCCGCGGTAATCGCCCGGTTATCGGCGTGTCATGGAATGATGCGCAGGCGTATCTGGATTGGCTGAACGGCCAGGTGGGCGGGCTGCGCTATCGGCTGGTGAGCGAATCCGAGTGGGAATACGCCGCCCGCGCCGGCGGCGCCGATGCGTATGGCACTGGCCCACGCATCACTGCGCAGCAGGCCGTGTTCCGCGCGCAGCAAACGCAACCCGTCGATGCGCATGAGCCGAACGCGTTTGGCTTGCGCGGCATGCACGGCAACGCCGCCGAATGGGTCGAGGATTGCTACGCCCCGAATTACAACGTGGCCCCGGTCGATGGCGCGGCGGTGCAAGCGGAAAATTGCGCAAGGCGCGTGCAGCGCGGCGGCGCCTTCAGCGATGCGGCCCCGCGGCTGCGCTCCGCGGCGCGCTCGGTGGCGCGGCCCGATCAGCGCCTGCCGGGCGTTGGTTTCCGCGTCGCGCGCACGCTGGATTAAGCCGCTGAGTCAACCCTCTTCGTGTGACCTAGGGCACAGCCCGGCGCGTCCGCCCTCGCCATGGTCGGCTCGGGCAGGCGCCCGCGCGGGTCATCCGCGCGGGCCGATTTATGACGAGGCACGGCGCGCACGATGAGCGGCGAGCAATTCTTTTTCGCGCAGATTTCGGACACGCATGTCCGCGCCGATGATGGCGGCGCCGCGGCCGCGGCGATGCAGCGCGCCATGGCCGAAGCCGCGCGTTATGGCGTCCAGGCCATCCTGATGACGGGCGATCTGGTCAATGATGCGCGCGAGGATGAATACGCGGTGCTGGCCGAGGCGCTCGCGGCGGCGCCGGCGCCGGTGTTTTTGATGCCGGGCAATCACGATAGCCGCGAGGGCCTGCGCGCGACGTTTCCCACGCACGATTATCTGCCCAAAGAAGGCGCGCTTTCCTACACGATAGAGCGCTTCCCGGTGCGCATCGTCATGCTGGACCAGACCGTCCCGGGCGAGGTGCATGGCGACATCAGCCCCGAACAGGCGGCCTGGCTGCACGATACACTCGCCGCCGCGCCCGAGCGGCCCACCGTGGTGGCGCTGCACCATCCCCCGTTCGCCACGCATGACCTTCTGTTCGATACGATCGGCCTGCGCCATGGCGAGGCGTTCAACGTGGTGATCGCGCGCCACCGCCAGGTCGCCCGCGTGATCTGCGGCCATCACCATCGCTTCGCGGTGGGGCAGGCCGGGCATGCGCCGGTGATCGTCGCGCCCTCGACCTCGTGGGCCTATGGCCTGGCGATGCGCCAGGGCGACGAAATCGCGCCGCGCACCGAGGAGCAGCCCGGCTGGGTGCTGCACGCCTGGACCGCCCGAGGCGGCCTCGCCAGCCATTTTATCGGGCTCTGAAATAACTTCGTCATTCCAGGGCTTCGCGCAGCGAAGAGCCTGGAACCCAGGGGTGACAAAGATGGGCATTGGCCCCGGGTTCCGGGCTCGCAGCTTTGCTGCGCCCCGGAATGACGAGACGTTCGGCGTCGGCCGCACGCGAACGCAAACAGATAGGGCCGGATCTGGGAGATCCGGCCCATTCTGCGGTGGCGCCTAGGCGGGGGGAGTTAGGTCGGCGCCGGGGAAGTAACGGCTGCCGGCGCAGGTAGTTCCGGCGCCGCCTGAAAAATTTTGTTCCGCGCGGGTTCCGCGCCAATAGGGGCGGACGGCCTTGTGAGCCGCCCGCGCCCCGCTGGCCGTCCCTGAAACATCAGCCCCACGACCAGCAGGGACAGCAAACTCGTCCGTACACGGACACGCAAGCGCCGAGACATTGCGTGCGTTGTTTCGTGCGCGCGTGCTGCTTCAAAAGCCACATGGCGAAATTGAAAAGCTCTAGCCGCGCCCATGCACATTTGCGCTATAAGCGCCGCGAAAGTTCGGAGTTGCGCGCATGAAAACCAAAGCTGCGGTGGCGTTTGAAGCAAAGAAGCCGCTGGAAATTGTCGAGCTTGATCTCGAAGGCCCCAAGGCGGGCGAAGTTCTTGTGGAAATCAAAGCCACCGGCGTGTGCCACACCGATGCGTACACGCTCGATGGTTTGGACAGCGAAGGCATTTTCCCCAGCATCCTCGGCCACGAAGGCGCGGGCATCGTGCGCGAGATCGGCGCGGGCGTGACGGGCGTTGCAGTCGGCGATCACGTGATCCCGCTGTACACGCCCGAATGCCGCCAGTGCAAAAGCTGCCTTTCGCGCAAAACCAATCTCTGCACCGCCATCCGCGCCACGCAAGGCAAAGGCCAGATGCCGGACGGCACGTCGCGCTTTTCTTACAACGGCAAGCCCGTGGCGCATTATATGGGCTGCTCCACGTTTTCGAATTTCACCGTGCTGCCGGAAATCGCCTTGGCGAAAATCCGCAAGGACGCGCCGTTCGATAGCGCCTGCTATATCGGCTGCGGCGTCACCACCGGCGTGGGCGCGGTGGTGAACACCGCGCAGGTGGAGCCGGGCGCCAACGTGATCGTGTTCGGCCTCGGCGGCATCGGTTTGAACGTGATCCAGGGCGCCAAAATGGTCGGCGCCAACATGATCGTGGGCGTGGACATCAATCCCGCGCGCGAGGAATGGGGCCGCAAATTCGGCATGACGCATTTCGTCAACCCGAAAGAGATTTCTGGCGATGTCGTCGCGCATCTGGTGGAGCTCACCGGCGGCGGCGCCGATTACACGTTCGATTGCACCGGCAACACCAGCGTGATGCGCCAGGCGCTGGAAGCCTGCCATCGCGGCTGGGGCGAAAGCATCATCATCG